>JAKAXP010000077.1 GCA_021816545.1 Bacteroidota bacterium | reverse complement strand
CGTTCTGCATTGCCGATGATTTTGATATCAGTTGCTGGAAGAAGCGGTAAGTACTAAGGGCACTGTCAAGGCTGTTGGTTATCCGGTAAGCGTTTGCCAGGGAGAAATATGCATCGAGCGGGGCCCGCATTTCCTTGAGCTTTCCGGTTTTGGAATCGTAGCTGGTACTTCTTATTGCCTCCTCAAGAAAAGGAATTGCCTTGGGTTTCTCATCAAAGATGTTGAGGTAGCAGTTGCCGATTTTATATTTTATGTTGTAGTTGCCGGGTTTAAGCTCATTCAGCATAAGATAGAGGGGATTGGCAAGTTCATACTCACCATAGAGGTAGTGAGACTCCGCCTCCATCCAGATCTCCTTCAGCTCACTCTTCTTCTGGCCGTTGAGCGGCAAGAACAAGAGCAATAATGCAAGAAAAACTATACCTCTGATTCCCATGTTTCAGTTTGCCTGTAAAATTAAACCTTTTGCAGCAGACTCCCCCTGTTGCACATCATTATTTAAACCTTATGCGGTAAATGTCAGCCCGGCCTGCACCTCCATCCCTGTCTGAAAGTGAAATATAGCCAGTCTTCCCGTTTTCTGCGGGGCAGAAGAATATGTTGTCATCCGGGCTGTTAAGCGGATAACCGATGTTTACCGGCGTGCTCCACAGGTCGTTGTACTGAATGTCACTCCGGAAGATATCATAACCTCCCATAGTACGGTGTCCCTGCGAGGCGAAGAAGAGTGTTTTCCCCGAGTTGATAAGGAAAGGCCTGTCTTCATTGAACGGAGTATTGATTTCGGGACCCATATTTGACGGCAGTCCCCATTCGCCGTCGGGGCCAAGTTTTGACATGTAGAGATCAAGTCCTCCGAATCCGCCTGGTCTGTCGCTGGCAAATATCAGGGTTGATCCGTCTTCAGTGATGAACCCGTGTGCTTCCCAGTATTTGGTATTAATCTCCTTCTTCATCTTCCTGGCAGGCTCCCAGCGTGTGCCGTCAAATTTACTTATCCATATGTCACTGTTTATGTTGTCGTCCCTTGACAGCAACATGACTGTGTTGTCCGAGGTGAGGCATGAGACATAATGATCACCGTCTGACTGCAGTTCAGGAGTGATGTTTACAGGCACTGTCCATTCGTTCCTCACCAGGCGCGAGAACATGATTGCGTCATAGAATTTCATGGAGGTCATATAAGCAATTGCCTTTCCATCAGGACCCATAACCGGGAAGAAATTGTCATTTGCATCGTTGATTATGTCGTCCACATCCTCCACGGTAAACTTCACCGGGGTTGCCATAAGTGAGGGAGCATTGTTGCATGCGGCAATCTGCTGGTCGATGAACATGATGTTCTCCACATCAGAGGGAAGAAGTGTCTGGCGGTAACGGTTGTAGGCCTCCTTTGCCTTTTCGAACATATAATTGATCCTGTAGGCATCACCCAGGAAGAAAAGTGCCTCATAGGGTGCCTCATTCTGTCTGAGGGAGCCTTCACGGTACTTACCCGTAATGTTCTGCGATGCCTTTTCAAGGTATTCTATTGCAAGGTTCTTGCTGCCCTCGATGTTCAGGTAACAGAGTCCGATACGGAATGCGATGCTGGCATTTTCAGGCATCGCGGCGTGAATACCCTGGTAATAGGGAAGTGCATCCGCATAATCTCCCCTCATCAGGAAATACTCAGCATCATAGAAAGCTTCCTGCAGCCTGATATTGTCCTGCGATCTGCAAACGATCGTTGCAGAAAGAATGATCAGTAAAAGGGCAAGTCTTTTCATTGTCATCGTGTTATTGTTCTTCATCCTTTTTCTTTTTTCTTCTTCTCCATAACAGGAAGAAGATGATCAAAGCAGCCACTGCCAGGAGCCACCACCAGTTGCAGCCTTTACCCTGGTCACGGGTACCTGTCAATGATGAGTCCGCATCTCCGGTTTCGGCGGCGGAAACAGGCGTCTCATCCGCGGCGGTTGCTTCAGGCGCAGTGGCCTCTGCAGGCACTGCAGCCATTGCTGCCACATCAGCCCTGTCAGCTGATGGTCTGACCGGAATCTCATTATAGAGAGGTTTCTCAGCCCTCACCGGAACGTCTGTTCGTCTTACAGTAACCGATACTGCAGTGTCATTCCCGAAACTGTCAGTAAGCTTCAGCGAAATGAAGCTGTCTCCTCTTGCAGGAACGAAGGTGTAGGCAAATGCAGAATCAGAAATGTTGAATTCCCCGGTTTCCGGAAGGGAATCAGGTGCAAGGAATTCTATATCGAGCCGGGAATTCTCCTCGGCAATAAGCTTAACTGTCACCGGGTCAGCTGATGATACAATGACCAGGGAGTCAGTGAGCAGCCTCAGGTAGGCAGATATGTCGGCCTTTTCAGGTGGCACCGTTTCCAGGCTGACAGTGTCAGTAAAGGCTTCGGCCTCCATCTCCTTTTCCACAGTGGCAGGCGGCGGTTCCTCAGTATATAAGTCGCACACGAAAAGGTCCATCTTTCCGAAACCGTCATCGGCAAACCTTGCATGATAGCCTCTGTTGCCGTTGCCCACAGGAGTGAAGAAAAGGTCATCATCTGTAGTGTTCAGCGGGTATCCGATGTTCACCGGTGCAGACCAGTTGCCGTTTTCATCAAGGTCTGACCGGAAAATGTCATAGCCTCCCATGTTGAAATGCCCGCGAGAGCTGAAGAACAGTGTGCGGTCATTGTTTGTCAGGAAGGGGGTTTCCTCATTATAAACAGTATTGATCTCAGTCCCGAGGTTTACTGCCGGGCCCCAGTTGCCGGAACTGTCGCGCACAGAAACAAAGATATCAAGACCGCCGACGCTCTCCCGGCGGTTACTGGTGAAGTATATCTTTTTCCCGTCACTGCTTACTGTGGCATGAGACTCCCAGAATCTGGTGTTTATATTGCCGTTAAGCTTTTCAACAGGGCTCCATGTTTCGCCTGCCAGCCTGCTCATATAGATGTTGCCGTCATATGTGTCAATACGATACATCAGCAGTGTTTTCCCGTCAGGTGACAGTGATGAGGTATAGTAATCCTGGTCAACTCCCAGCTGTGGTGTAAGGTTGACAGGTTCGGTCCACTTTTCACCGTTTTTCCGCGACCAGAAAATGGCATCGTAGAACTGCAGTTCACGTGTAAAGAGCAGCGTTTTTTCGTCAGCAGAGACTACCGGGTTGAATTCCGAGAACCGTTCATTGACACCTTCCCCCAGGTTCTTATCCACCAGGAAGCCAGGTTTTCTCATCATTTCCCGGGCATTGAGGCAGGTCTGCATCTGGAACCTGACGAGTGCAGTGTCGTATTTTTCGGTATCAACATCCTTCAGGAACATTTCATATGTCTCCAGGGCCCTGTCGAAATCATTGGCAATACGGTAGGCGTTTGCAAGGAAATAGAGAGCATCATAGGGTGCACCTGATTCGCGCAGCCTGCCGCTGCGGTAATCAGGGCTCATATGCCCGGCAGCAGTCTCAAGCCAGGGGATAGCCTTATCCTTTTCACCGGGTGTGTTGAGATAGCACTGGCCTATGCGGAAATAAAGATTATAGTTCTCAGGGTAGATCTGAAGAAGGCTCATATATTTCGGGAGAGCTTCAGCGTAATCTTCAAAGAGAAGGTCTCCCTCAGCCGAGACGAAGAGCTCTCTCAGGTCACTCCTTGACTGACCCGTGAGAGATACAACATGTACTGCAAGGATTACACAAAAAATGTATTTAACCCCTCTCATCAACTTGATTAAGTTTCTTAAAGTAACTAATATAACTCAAAAAACACGATAAGATTATAGCGGGGAACCCCCTTTTTCACTTCCGGGATCATTTTTTAATCAGCCTGACTGCCCTTAGGCGGGTCAGTGAAAGCCCTTTCAGCAATACCACTGCAACTTTTACAGGAAGGTGCCAGCCTCTCTTCAGGTGCTTTCCGGCGAAGATGGCCATGGCGTCCCAGAAGTGCCTCACAGCTGCCTCCCTCTCCCGGGAGGAACTGCATCCCTTGAAATGTGTTATCCGGACGTCATGAAGGTAATAATTAATGTAACCGGCTTTTCTTATGCGCCAGCTAAGGTCAATGTCCTCGCCGTACATAAAGAAGTCGGTGTCAAAAAGGCCTGCCTTCTCAAGGGCTTCCCTCCGGATGAGCATGAAAGCGCCGGTAAGGATATCTGCGGGGCAGGTTTCATTCTCAGGCCTGTCTCCCAGGTAATAGGCATTGAAAAAGGCTGAACGGGGGAAGATTTTTCCGAGACCCGTGAATCTGAAGAGGGAGGTGAGGGGGGAGGGGAAGCCCCGTTTTGACTCCGGAAGGAACCTGCCTTTGCCGTCAGTCAACCGGGCGCCGGCCGCCCCTGCTTCAGGATGGGTTCTCATGAAACCGAGAGCCCTGTCAATGGCATAGGGTTCTGTTTCGGTATCGGGATTGAGTATCAGGATATAATCGCCTGCCGAAGTCTTGATGCCTCTGTTGCATGCTGCCGAAAAACCCTCGTTGCTGTCTGAGTCGATAAGCTTCACTGATGGGAATTCCTCCCTGACCATCACGGGTGATCCGTCAGAAGAGTTGTTGTCAACAACGATTATTTCATGTTCCGTCTCACCGGCTGCAGCAATGAGAGTCTGAAGCGCACGGCGGAGGAAGTCGCTCACATTGTAGGATACAATGACTACAGAGAGCTCCATCGCGTCAGTCGGTGGCCATCTCCTCCCTGATGACCTCCGCCAGCCTCCGGACTCCCTCGCAGGTGTCCTTCTCGTCGGAGAAGGAGAAGTTGATGCGCATCGTGTTGTGTCCTTCGTTGTTGCAGTAGAACACTGATCCGCAGACAAAGGCAACATTACGGCGGATGGCTTTCTCAAGGAGACGTGCTGCATCCATCGCCGGAGGTAAGGTTACGAAGAGGAAGAGCCCTCCGTCTGGCTCGGTCCATTTCACCCCTTCAGGCATCTGTTCGCGGAAGCATTTCAGCATGTAATCACGGCGCTGACGGTACAGTTCTATTGTTTTGGCAAGATTCACATCAAGAAGTCCCTGTTCAATATACCGGGCAGTGATCTTCTGCACAAAGGGTGGTGTGCACAGGTCAGCTGCCTGTTTTGCCGTTACCATCTTGTCTATGATATCCCTGTGGCCTGTTACCCATGCCAGCCTGAATCCGGGTGCAAGTATCTTTGAGAATGTGTTCAGGGTCATCACACGTCCATGGGTGTCAAGTGATGACATAAGCGGTTCCGGGTTGCCTGCAAACCGCACATCGCGGTATGGACTGTCTTCCACAATCAGGAGGTCATGCCTTTCGGCGATACGGATGATTTCAAGGCGCCGTGCTTTCGGAAGGGTTACACCTGTGGGATTCTGGAAATCAGGAATTATATAAATGAATTTTATGGTTTTCCCTTCCTTTTTAAGTTCCGTGATCCTCTTTTCAAGCAGGTCGGGACGCATACCCTGGTCGTCTAGAGGGATACCCTTCAGCACTGCACCATAGTTTGCGAAAGCATTCAGACCGCCAAGGTATGAGGGCAGGCCTACCAGTACCACATCACCGCGGTTGATGAATATCTTTCCGCAGAGATCCAGAGCCTGCTGTGAGCCGGTTGTAATTATAATGTTCTCCGGGCTGAGGTCAAGTCCGTCTTTCTTATGGCGTTCTGCCAGTAAAGAGCGAAGCTTGTTGTCACCCTCAGTGGTGCCGTACTGCAGTGCAGCTTTGCCCTCCAGTTCGAGCACCTCGGCTGTGACTCTCTTGATATCTTCTATCGGGAAGGAGTCAGGTGAAGGGAGACCCCCGGCAAAGGAGATCATCTCCGGCCTCTGTGTCAGTTTCAGGATCTCCCTGATTGCCGACTTCTTCATCAGTTGCGATGCATCCGAGAAGAACCTGTCAAACGTGTCTGCCATGAATAATTGATTTGTATCAAATTAAGCAAGATTTTCAGAATAAAAAAATGACAGTGGGTACAGTGCAGGAAAAAAGCTAATCCTCCCCGGGGAATATTTCCGGTTTATCCGCAGACTCACCGTGCGTTACAGCTTTAAGGAACTTCAGTTCCGTCAAAATAGACGGTGCATCCTGACAGGGTATCCGTCATCCCTGTGAAGGGAGTGAGAAAAGGCGACGATTGACAATTGACTGCCCCAGGGTAATCTCATCAGTGTATTCCAGGACATCGCCAATGGCGACACCGCGGGCCAGGGTGGTAACCCGGACATCATACCCTGAAAGCCTCTTATAGATATAGAAGTTTGTGGTGTCTCCCTCCATGGTTGTGCTGAGGGCAAGGATAACCTCGTTTACTCCGCCGCTGCGCACCCTCTCCTCCAGGCTGCTGATCGTCAGGTCTGACGGACCGACACCGTCAACCGGCGAAATGATGCCTCCCAGAACGTGGTAAAGGCCTTTGAATTGCCTTGTATTTTCCACTGCCATGACGTCCTGAACACTCTCAACCACGCAGATTACCGACACGTCCCTCGACGCGTCGCTGCAGATCCCGCAGACCGGAGTATCACTGATACCATGACAAACGCTGCAGTAGCACACATCATCACGCAGCCTCATGACTGTCTCGCCGAACCGGCGAACCTCAGCACTGTCACGCCTGAGCAGATGCATCACAAGCCTGAAGGCAGTCTTACGGCCTATCCCCGGCAGCGAGGCAAACTCATTGACCGCTTCTTCAAGCAGCTTTGACGGAAAACGTGACGACATACAGAGTCTTTGAGGCAAAAATAATTCAATATTTCCCGCAAACCTGACAGGTCCATAACTTTTATCTGCAATCTTTTTGCTAATCTTGCATTCTTGCACCAAGACTATGACACCTGCCCTCATCCTTCTGATATTCATAGCTTACACGCTTCTGCTGTTCGCTGTCACGTTCATTACCTCCCGTAAGGCAAACCACCAGTCGTTCTACATCGGAAACAAGGTTTCACCATGGTTTGTGGTGGCCTACGGGATGATCGGAGCCTCACTGTCGGGTGTGACCTTCATGTCCGTTCCCGGCTGGGTGGGGGAGACCCAGTTCTCATACATGATGGTGGCATTCGGTTATTTCTTCGGTTATGTTGTAATTGCCCTCATCCTGCTGCCACTCTATTACCGGCTCAAGCTGACATCAATCTACGGCTATCTTGAACAGCGGTTCGGGTTCTGGTCATACAAGACCGGAGCCGGATTCTTCATAATCTCAAGAGTCCTGGGCGCTTCCCTGCGTATGTTCCTTGTAATAAATGTTCTGCAGATATTTGTTTTTGATGCCTGGAACATCCCGTTCTGGGTAAACGTACTGATATTTATTACTCTTATTATTATTTACACTCTCAAGGGAGGAATCCGTACAATCATCTGGACTGACACGCTGCAGACAACATTCATGCTTCTTGCGGTGATCCTTTCAGTCTATTACATACACCGGGAACTGGGTGCTCCCGTGCACAAGCTTCTCGGAGACCTGTTCAACAGTGATATGTCAAAAATGGTTATCACTGACTGGGATCATCCGCGCCACTTCATCAAACAGTTCTTCAGCGGGATGTTCATCACAATCACGATGACGGGCCTCGATCAGGAGATGATGCAGAAAAACCTGAGCATCAGGCATCTGAAGGATGCACAGAAGAATATGTTCACCTTCAGCACAATTAACCTTGTTGTAGTCTTCCTTTTCCTGGTGCTTGGCGCATTCCTGGTTTTTTATGCAAGAGCTGAGAATATTACTGTTGCAATGACTGATGATCTTTTCCCGACCATAGCACTCAGGTATCTTGGGCCGGCAGCAGGGGTGGTCTTCCTGATAGGTCTCATCTCCGCCGCTTTCCCGAGCGCCGACGGAGCCCTGACATCGCTGACGACTTCATTCAGCATTGATTTCCTGGGGCTGGAAAAGAAAACTGAGATGGACAATGACCGGAAGACCAGGATAAGGTATTCGGTTCATTTCTCATTTGCCATTATTTTCTTCATATGCATCCTGATGTTCAGGCAGATGAATGACAGGGCGATAATAGACAAACTGTTCACGATTGCAGGTTATACCTATGGGCCGCTGCTCGGACTGTATACCTTCGGTCTCTTCACAAAGAGAACCGTCAAAGACCATTACACGCCATGGATAGCAATCATCTCGCCGGTAATTTGCTATTTCCTGAGTCACTTCTCTGAAGTGCTCTTCAACGGCTACAGGTTTGGCTTTGAACTGTTGCTTGTGAACGGATTCCTGACCTTTGCCGGATTGTGGATTTTCAGCAAAAAAGGATTAAAGCCGGTTGCTGAAGCCTGATGTTCCGGTTGTATTTCCGGTGCCGGTATTTTCACCCTCTGTCTCCTCCTCTTCAGAATCACGGACTTTGGGTTTGATATAAACCTTAACCTTCCTGTAAGGTATTGAAATTGATATATAATACTCTGCGGCTGTTGACATTCCGGATGTTCCCGGTCCGTAACCCGGCATCCAGACCGGTTTCAGGTCCTTGCCTGCTCCGGCACTTATAAGGAGTCTCATGTACAGGTTCCACCCCACGGTAACGCCTGGAAGCAACTGGGTTCGCACCCCGGGGGTGATCTCAAGGAAATGTCCGGTATGCTGTTCAAGCGGCACCGAAGTCTCTCCGGCGCCCCATACATTGGTATACCTGAGCATAGGGGCTTCCTCGCTGTAGAAGCTGAGCCCGTACCTGAGCCCTATCCCTGCATAGTACTTCCCCTGTGATACATTGGCCTTGATGAAGTTGTAGTCAACACCTGCGGTGAAGCTCAGGCCTCGGCTGCGGAAATCGTACAACACCTCCGATGATTTGAAGGATGAGTACCTGATACCTGCTGTTGCCGCTATGGAGGAGTTGATGTCAGCAGATCCGAGTATTCCGTAGCTGATCAGGTCATTGCTGACAAGCTTCATGACCGGGCCTGAAAGATCGAAACCTGCCCTGACATGCAAAGGGACGGTAACCGTGTCCTGCGAGAAAGCCACGGTCTCTGCCACCATGAAGAGGCTAATAAAAAAGATGCAGGTTCGTTTGGCCATCCAGGTTAACGCTTTTGTTCTCTATGATCAGGGTGTCAATTATGTTATGAGTGGTTTTCAGCCCTGTTATTTCACTTACTATTGTGTATCCGCATTCGGGTGATACAAGGTGCGGCCTGCGGTTGTAACGTATTGCAGCCGTGTCGGTAACGCCATTGAGGGTTATGAGGAAAACCGACTCGTCATTTGCGGGGTCAAGGGGCACGGAGAAAGTTGAGGCTCCCCTGAGGCTTATAAATTTCAGGGTATCGGTCTCCCTGTATGTATATACCCTCAGAGAATCGGCCTTTGCAGTTTCCCCTGTACCGCTGACGAGCAGAAGGGTATTCATGGCCGGATCGGTATCCTCGTAGCATGGCTGTACCGAGCAGGAGTGAAGGATCATTGCCAGGGCGGTAACGGCAGCTGTTGAGAGTATAAGGGATAACCTCTTCATAACGGAGTACAAAGGTATAAAAATTCCTCCATGCCCGGCCGCCGCGGACATTTGGGAACTGGGCGGTCAGAACTTCGGCAGGTTCTTCAGGATCCCACTGACGCCGTTGCGGATGACATCAACCACCCTGTCAACAACGTTCCCTCTTTCCCTCACTGAATATATCTCATTGATTGTGTTCCTGTACCTGTCGGTAAGGA
>JAKAXP010000076.1 GCA_021816545.1 Bacteroidota bacterium | reverse complement strand
TCCGCGGAGGTTCTCGATAATATCTATACCTGTCTCTATGGTTGTCCTGAAGTGGCTTGAGCCGGGGATCAGGTCACACTGGTAGATGTAATAGGGCCTGACACGCACGGTGAGGAGCTTCTGCATGAGGCTCTTCATTGTAGCAGGGTTGTCATTGATGCCCTTCAGCAGCACTGTCTGGCTTCCGAGAGGCATTCCTGCATCGGCGAGCATCTCGCATGCTTTCCGTGTCTCGGGAGTCAGTTCGTCAGGATGGGTGAAGTGAATGCTCAGGAAGAGCGGATGGTATTTCTTTAGCATTGAAACCAGCTGAGGGGTGATCCTCTGGGGAAGCACCACCGGTACCTTTGTGCCTATCCTGAGTATCTCAAGATGCTTTATGGCCCTCAGGTTTGAGAGCAGGTATTCAATCTTGCTGTCATTCATTGTCAGCGGGTCTCCGCCGCTTATGATGACGTCACGTATCTCGGTATGTTCCCTGAGGTAATCGAAAGCCAGTTCCCATTCACCCTTTGTCAGGTGACCCAGCTTTCCGACAGAGTGGGAGCGGGTGCAGTACCTGCAGTAAGATGAGCAGAACTGTGTCACTGTAAAGAGCGCCCTGTCAGGGTAACGGTGTACAATACCAGGCACCGGGCTGCTTCCCATCTCGTTGAGCGGGTCAGCCTTCTCGGCGTCGGTAATGATCATTTCATCACTGGTCGGGATCATTGTACGGCGCAGTGGTGAAAATGGCTCAGAATCACAGATGAGCGAAAGGTAATACGGAGTGACCCTCAGCGGCAGCCTGCCCTTCAGCCTGTTGAGGGTATTGATCTCGTCATCGGTCAGAGTCATGACACGTGACAAGGCCTCAGCAGTGGTGAAAGAGTTGCGCAGCTGCCAGCGCCAGTCATTCCAGGATTCAGCATTTGCAAGGGGGAAGTAGCGGCGTATGAATTCCGAACTCCGGTTGCTAACTAAACGATCGTGGGATCCGATCTGCGGGAAGATCATGGTACCCGCGCCAGGTTCTTCGTCAGAAGAACAACCCATGAGGCGGCTCTCAACACGAGCAGCCGTTGCCTCTTTTCTGTTAGCGTTCATACTTCGGTAAAAAACTTTACCTTTTTTTCTGGTTGTTAATTATTCGTTTTGGTTATTAAAAAGTTTCATAAAATTTCCGCTAAGTTATTAAATGGATAACCTGCGGTATTCCCTCCGGGCAAAAGATATCAACATGCAAAAGGTGCCTGATAATACCTGATTTACAATTTCATAACCACTCTGAGACTGAGTTATTCACAGCACCTGAAACAGCTATGAAAATAGTGCCCTTAATTTGAGGCGCAAACATAAATCAAAATCTGATATACGGATACTTTTGAGCCATTATTTTCAGGTTATTTTCAATCATCCGGTCACGCTGTGCTGCACACAGTTGTGTGCGACCTGCATCTTCCGGCGTATTCATCACATAATCAATCAGTTTCTCTATTGTCGTTGTAGCCACGTGCATTCTTGTATCTGAGCTGGCATAATAAACAAAGACCGTGCCATCATCATCGGCAATCCAGCCATTGCTGAAGACAACGTTTGAAACATCGCCAACTCTTTCTTCATCAAGCGGTTCAATGAAGTGACCTGATGGTCTTTTTATTACTCTCCACGGTTCCTCCAGTGAAGTCAGGAAAAGGTAAAGCGTGTAACGCAGTCCTGCAGCAGTTCTTCTCACTCCGTGTGCAAGGTGGATCCAGCCGAATTCAGTTTTTATCGGAGCAGGTCCCTGGCCGTTTTTTACCTCCTTAACAGTGTGATACTGCCTGGGATCAACGAGGATCTCCTCACCAAGCACGGCATGTTCCATATTGTCGCAGAATCCGGCGGAAATACCGCTGTCTCCTGTCTCAATGAACCCTGACTGCGGCCTGGTATAGATCATATACTTCCCGTTGACAAACTCAGGGTGAAGAACGCAGTTTCTTTGCTGTGCCGCTTCGGATTTCAGGTCATCGAGCCGCTCCCAGATGTCGAGGTCCCTTGTACGGGCGATTCCGCAACTGGCAAGCGCTGCCGAGGAATCATCAGGCTTGCTCATGTCCTTTCGCTCTGCGCAGAATAAACCGTAAATCCAGCCATCCTCGTGCCGTGTGAGACGGATATCATAGACGTTCATCTCAGGATTATCCGTTACAGGCATCACAATGGGGCGGGTGCGGAACCGCCAGTTGTCGATTCCGTTGGGGCTCTCGGCAATTGCAAAGAATGATTTCACATCGAATCCTTCAGTACGCAATGCAAGGCAGTATTTTCCCTCATGTTTTATTGCCCCGGCATTGAAGGTGGTGTTGATGCCAAGCCTTGTCATCAGGTGAGGATTACTTTGGCGGTCAAGGTCATACCTCCAGTATACAGGCGTATGGTCACGTGTAATGATCGGATAGAAATACCTGTCGAAGATTCCGTTTCCGCCTTCCTTTTTCTTATTGGGCCTCGTTATGAGCTTTTCATGCTCCTCAAAAAGGCTCTTTACCCTGTTGTCAAATTCCTGTTCTGTCATTGATCCCGGTTTTTGTCCGGAACAAATATAACGGATAACGCAAATGAAAGGCTGTGATTGCCTTACCCTCGGTTCAAATGTTCAAACTTTTGTAAATTGCAGTTGTAAAAAGCAAAAAATGGATAAGATGAAAAAGAGCCTGATTCCCATTCTTTCATGCCTCGCGCTTATTTCCGTTTCCTGTGGCACCAGGACTCAAAAGGCGGATTATATGGTTGTGGCATATGTCTCGGGTTACCGCAATTTCGATTTCTCAAAGATCGATGCATCATCCCTGACTCATATTAATTACGCTTTTGCAAACATTATTGACGGCGAGGTAAGGTTCGGCAGTGAAGCCATAGACAATACGGAAATGAATGCTGATGATATCCGTGCACTCGCAGCACTGAAAAAGGTCAATCCGGAGCTTAAGGTGCTGGTTTCAGTAGGAGGATGGGGTTGGTCAGGCAATTTTTCAGATGCTGCTCTTACAGACTCCTCCCGCAACCGTTTCGCGGCAAGTGCCGCACAATTTGTCCGCGATTACGGGCTTGACGGCATCGACCTTGACTGGGAGTACCCGAATCATCCCGGTGCCGGAAACACATACAGGCCTGAGGATGTGCACAACTTCACCCTCATGCTCGAGTCTGTCAGAAAGCACATCGATTCACTTGCCGCTTCGGAAGGGAGAAAAGAAAAATACCTTCTTACCATAGCTACAGGTGCCAGCGAGCTTTATGCGGAAAATACTGAGCTGGGGCCTCTCTCTCAGTATCTCGATTTCATAAATATAATGACATATGATTTCCATAACGGAAACACCCCGCAGACCGGTCATCATGCAAACCTGTGGCTTTCATCATGGGATGCGCCTGACGGCGATGCAACTGACAGGGCTGTAGAGCTTCACCTTAAAGCAGGGGTGCCCCCTGAGAAGCTTAATATCGGGATACCATTCTACGGAAGGGTGTGGAGGGGAGTTGAGCCTGTCAATAACGGGCTTTACCGCGAAGCCGCCACCACCGGTGCCGGTATTCCATATACCGAGGTGCTGAAAGCGCTGGCTGATCCCGCCTTCACCAGGTACTTTGACTCATCTGCTGTTTCTCCGTTCCTATGGAACGAAAGGGACTCGGTTTTTATCTCCTATGAAGATCCTGGGTCCATTGCTGCCCGGATGGAGTATGTCAGGAAAAAGGGGATTGGAGGCGTTATGTTCTGGGAATATACCGAAGATGTTGACGGGATGCTGCTCAGGGCAATAACAGAAGGATTGAAGGCAAGGTGATCAGATAAAGAAGAACGCGACCCCTGCTACGCTTATGATAGCCCCTGCAATCTCAACGGCCGTAATCTTTTCCTTGTAGAGCCAGGCTGAGGGTGCAAGTATAAGGACCGGCACTATTGCCATGATTGTGGATGCAATCCCGGCTTGAGTGTGCTTTACTGAGAGCAGTGAAAATGATATCCCGAGGAACGGTCCGAAGAATGCTCCCAGAACCAGAGGTTTCATGGCAGAAGGATTTTTCAGTGCGGCACCTACATTGCCCCACCTTCGCAACAGGGTGATAATGACCGCAAATCCGGCGGCCCCGGCGATTATCCTTATTTGTGTGGATGCAAACGGATCATAACCCTCCATTCCATATTTGCTCAGTACGATTCCGAGACCCTGCCCGATGGCCCCGATAAATGCGAAGAGCACTCCGGCCGGCGCTATTTTTATAGATAGTCTCTCACCCTTTACCGGCCTGTTGAAGATAGCCAGGCTGATCCCGAAAATAACCACCAACATACCCGTCATCTGCATGATATTGAGCGATTCCCCAAGGATGAAATATCCGAATATTGCAGCCAGCGGCGGGGCAAGCGTCATTATAAGCATCGAAAAACGTGACCCGATCAGCGGATAGGAGCGGAACAGGAAGTAATCTCCCAGGACCAGTCCTACTATCCCTGAAAGTCCAAGCCAGATCCAGTTGTGGTTGCTGGCATCAACTGGCAGAAAATGTCCGCGTGCAATCAGGGTATAAAAGCCGATAAAGAAGAAAGCAAGGCTCAGCCTGAGGATATTGACAGTCAGGGATCCTACTTTGCGGCTGGCTGACTCGAACGCCAGCGCGGTGACAGTCCAGAAGAGAGCCACGGCTAGGGCGGCAAATTCTCCTGTGTGTGCAGTTATGTAATTCATCAGGAAAGGAATATCAGCGCACAAAAATAGATATTCGGCCGGACCCTGTTCTCAATTAAGGAAGTTTAACCGATATTTTTTCACAGGTTCCTGCCAGTGAGGCAAAAATGTCTATTTTTGAATGAACCTAAACTGACGGATTATGGACGCAAAGGCAAAAGCCATCGTTTCCCACATTTTCGTGATCGGATGGATAATCGCGCTTGTCGTGAATTCAAGTAAAAAGGAAGAGCTGGCAAGCTACTATATCAGGCAAAACCTGGGTTTAATCATAGTATGGCTCGGTCTGACAATTCTCCGTGTCCTTCCGGTTGTGGGCCCGGTCATCTGGGCAGTCGGAGGCATCCTGCTTTTCGTCGGATGGCTCATGAGCCTGATATGGTCTATACAGGGTGAAATGAAACCCGTTCCCTGGCTTGGCGATAAATTCCAGGCCTGGTTCAGGGGATTCTGAGGACATGGTACATACCATCTTCAATACCCTGCTCTGTGCAGGGGTTTTCATTCTGGCATCCGGATGCCAGACGAATAAGCCTGTCAAACCCAATATCATACTGATTGTCGCCGATGACCTCGGCTATGGTGATACCGGCCCCTACGGTCAGTCGAAAATTGAGACACCCGGCATAGACAGGCTGGCAGCAGAAGGAATGCGTTTCACCCGTCATTATGCAGGATCTGCAGTTTGCGCCCCTTCACGCTGTGTCCTGATGACAGGAATGCATACGGGGCACTCACAGGTGAGGGGCAATGATGAATGGCCCGAGAGGGGTGACGTCTGGAACTACAGGGCAATGATTGCTGACCCTTCACTCGAAGGGCAGAGGCCGCTCGCCGACAGTACTGTAACCATTGCATCCGTACTCAGAAAGAACGGTTACATTACCGGTGCCGTGGGCAAGTGGGGACTCGGAGCTCCAAGCACGGGCGGCAGTCCTGAAAACCAGGGATTTGACTTTTTCTACGGATACAACTGCCAGAGGATGGCTCATACATATTTCCCTACCCATCTCTGGCGCAACGGGAAGAGGGAATGGCTCAGGAATGACACCCTGGCGCCACATACAGGATTGGACCCGGGTGTTGACCCTGCAGATCCTGCCTCATATGAGAAATTCAATCTGACCGATTATGCCCCGGAACTGATGTTCAGTGAGATAACAGGTTTTATCGACTCCTGCGGGGAGAAGCCTTTTTTTCTCTTCTGGGCTACACCTATTCCGCACCTGGCTCTTCAGGCCCCGGCTGAATGGATTGAACGATACCATGAAAAGTTCGGTGATGAACCACCCTACAATGGAAACGAAGGATATTTTCCTGTGATGTACCCTCATGCAACCTACGCTGCGATGATCTCATACCTTGATGACCAGTTGACACAACTCATAAACCACCTGAAGGAAAAGGACCTCTATGAAAATACGGTTATTTTCTTTACAAGTGACAACGGCCCGGCATGGAGTGCAGGAACAGACCCTGTTTGGTTCGGCAGCGCAGGTCCGTTCAGGGGTGAGGAAGGATACGGAAAAGGGTCACTGAATGAGGGTGGCATAAGAGTGCCACTGATTGTCTCATGGCCCGGCACAATAATGCCAGGAACAGTAACAGGTCATGCTTCGGCATTCCAGGATTTAATGCCTACCATATGTAACCTGGCAGGTGCTGAGATACCTGCAGGAACTGACGGGATAAGCTTTGTCCCTGCCCTGATGGGGAAAAAACAGGAGCAGCATGACTACCTGTACTGGGAATTCCCTGAATACGGTGGACAACAGGCTGTAATCATCGGAAAGTACAAGGCACTCCGTAAAGGGATGCATAAAGGCAATTTGGTTTTTGAACTCTATGATCTTGAAAATGACCCGCGGGAAACAACCGACATTTCAGCCGATCATCCTGAGATAATGTCAAGGGTGCAGGAGATTGTTCAGAAGGAACATCAGCCCTCTGATAATCCCAGATGGAGATTTCCGGCAATTGGCGAGTAATGGAGGCATTTCCCTTTCTCGGTAAAATACCTTTAATTTGCCTCCGAAAGTGAAATATAGGGGGGCGAAAAGTCGTTATTTTCAATTCAGACTGCACGGTTACCATTCAGTTATATCTGTGCAGAATTATTAACTACCAGGGATATCAGATGGATCCGTGTACAGACATAGTGCAGATTTTGAAGGGATTTGAACCAGTTGGGCTTGATGAGATGGGAAGCGTCAGGTACATGAACCGTATTGATACCAAATACCTCTTCTCGGTCAGTAAGCTGCCACGGTTACTGATGAATATTCAGTCGGAATACAGGGCTCTGGAGATTGAGAAAATGCGCAGGTTCCGGTATAAGACAGTCTATTTTGACACACCCGACCTACGTTTCTATTTCCAGCATGTTACCGGAAAACTTAACAGGGCCAAGGTAAGAATCAGGACTTATGAGTCAAACGGACTGACATTCCTGGAGGTGAAGCAGAAATCAAACAAGGGGCGTACCTGCAAGTCACGGCTGGAAAAAGAACCGGGAGACATGAATCATATTGATCAGTCACGTCTCTTCCTGAATGATCTGATCTCATCAGATGCCGATAACCTGAAGGCAGTTATTAATACCGGGTTTACCCGTATAACACTCGTGAACTTCAGACAATCGGAAAGGATAACAATTGATTATGATCTGAAATGGAACAATCTCAAGGGTGAGACTGTAAGCATGCCATTCCTGGCAATTGCCGAGATCAAGAGTGACAAGTCGACCTCGCAGTCCCTCTTTTTCAGTCAGCTGAAGGAACTGGGGATAAGAAAATCAGGATTCAGTAAGTATGCAATGGGAATGGCCATGGTGAACGGTGCACCCAAACAGAATAGTTTAAAACCAAAGTTTTTACTCATTAAAAAGATCAGGGATGAATTTAACGGAAACGGTGCTGCCTGACGGTGGCGCCACAATGGAGGGGTACGGGATGTTCGGCATGACCGGGTTGCCGGAACTGATGATACGGTTCGGCATCAACATGGCAGTAATACTTATACTCGTCAGATGGCTTTACTACAGCACAACAAGGCGGAAGGACTACCTGTTTACATATCTGCTTATATCAAGCGTGGTCTTTCTCCTTTGCTATATGCTTGAAAGTGTAAGCCTGCAGATCGGATTCGCACTCGGTTTGTTTGCCATCTTCGGGATAATCAGGTACAGGACAAACCCGATGCCTATCAAGGAGATGACCTACCTGTTCCTTGTTATCGGCATCTCTGTGATCAATGCCCTGACTACCGGTACAGGCTGGACAGAGATAGTCTTCGCAAATGTGATAATTGTACTTATTACTATCGGACTTGAAAAGATCTGGCTCCTGAGGCATATCTCCACCAAATCTATTGTTTATGAAAAAGTCAACCTGATAGTGCCGGAAAAATATGACGAGATGGTTGCTGACCTGAAGGAACGGACGGGCTTGAAGGAAATTAAAAAGGTGGAAATAGGTGAGATCAACTTCCTTAAAGACACATGCAGAATGATTATCTACTACGAGGACAAGGGTCGGGCAGTTAACCTCGCTGATCAGTACGGATATGTGAAACCTGATGACAATGACGATGAATAAAAGACCGGCAATAATACTATTCGCCCTGATTTTATCATCAGCAGCGGCGGGACAGGATACTGACTACGGGATCTGGTATGAAGCCAGGGCTTCAAAGGAAATCTGGAAGGATCTGAGGTTTGACCTGGAAGCCAGTATCAGGACAAATGAGAATGCCAGGAACATTGACAGATTCTACTTTGAGCCCGGATTGAGATACAAATTCAATGACTACTTCAATGCCGGGATTTACTACAGGTTCATCGACAAGAAGGAAAAGGACGGCAATTACCATCCGCGTCACAGGTGGTTCCTTCAGATGAAGGGAACTGCACCTTCCGTGGCAAGGTTTACTTTCTCAGTCAGGTACCGGATACAGCAGCAGTTCAAGACGTACATCGAAGATCCTGAAGACGAGGAGCCGCTGTGGTACCAAAGGTTCAGGTTTGAACTTGACTATGACGTAAAGGGAGTTCCGCTGAAGCCCTACATCAATGCCGAGATGCACTCGGAACTCTTCAACCCGAATGAATTTGTTGCAGACGGATGGAGGTCAATGGTCGGAATTGAGTATACAATTCATAAAAAACACACCGTCGGACTGGAGTACATTTACAATGACAGCAGGGTTACCAAACCGCCATATGAAAACCTGCTGGGAATAACCTACTCATTAAAGCTTTAGGCCCTGCCAGTACTGTCCGGGTATCTGATCCTGCTATGGCAGGACTTAATCATTATCCATATATTTGCGGAACTTTTTCAGCAGTATGCTGTTTTTTTAATTATTCGACTTATATGAACAAATGGACATCCGAACGGATCGGAGAACTGAAAGGAAAGAGGATTGTTATAACCGGGGCAACTCACGGGATCGGTTTTGAGGCTGCCACGGTACTTGCTACAAAAGGTGCAGAAGTTGTTCTTGCAGTCAGGAACACTGAGAAGGGGCAGAAGGCCGCAGCGAAGATCCGGCCTGTAAACGGGTTTCAGCCTGTCTCCGTCATGCACCTTGATCTGGCAGACCTGGAATCTGTGCGGAAATTTGCAGATGATTATTCTGCACGGCATGACAGGCTTGATGTCCTTATAAACAATGCCGGGGTGATGGTACCACCCTTCAGCAGGACCAAAGACGGTTTTGAACTTCAGTTCGGTACCAACCATCTTGGGCACTTTGCACTGACAGCCCGCATGCTGCCGATTCTTCAGTCCACACCGCTTTCACGCATCGTAACAGTCAGCAGCATAGCGGCCAGGAAAGCGAAGATTGATTTTGAAAACCTCGACGGGTCAAAGGGATACAACCCCATGAAGTTTTACCGTCAGAGCAAACTCTCAAACCTCCTTTAGAACCTGTTCA
>JAKAXP010000075.1 GCA_021816545.1 Bacteroidota bacterium | reverse complement strand
TGTTAAGCTGGCAGTCAACCAGCTCCTTGACAGGAAACCTGACCTGATAGTGTCAGGCATCAATCACGGATCAAATGCCTCTGCAAGCATACTCTACTCCGGCACCATGGCTGCCGCTCTCGAGGGCTGTCTTTATGACATAACCTCGGTGGGATTTTCTCTCAACAGTTACTCATCGTCAGCTGACTTTTCCGGGTGCGAAGAGTATATCAGGAAGATTTGCAGTATGCTCCTTCGTGAGCCCCTTCCTTCAGGGATTTGCCTGAACGTAAACTTCCCGGCACTGCCGGCATCTGAGATAAAAGGGATGGTGGTGGCCCGCCAGGCCTCGGGAAACTGGCAGGAGGAGTTTGAAAAGAGAAAGGATCCTGCCGGAAAGACTTACTACTGGCTTACAGGCAATTTTATCAACCATGAACCGGACGCGTCCGACACTGACGACTGGGCAATACAGAACGGGTATGTCTCGGTGGTGCCGGTAACAACTGACATGACTGCATACGGTTACCTGGAAAAACTAAAATCAAAAATCTGACATGCGGCCGGCGCAAAGGTTCAACAATGCTCTTGCAGGGGTGGCAGCCGGCCTGGTGGTTCCGGCGATTGCCTTTATGATTTTCTTTCTGTTTACCCATAACGGGCTCTCCTTCAGCGATTATTTCAGGAGGGTGGAAGAAGCAGGTAACATCACAAGCATAATGAGTGTCTGTGTCTTTTCCAATATCATTGCCTTCCTCCTCTTCAACCGCTTTGACATGCTCAGGGCCTCCAGGGGAGTGCTCGGAATTACAATCGCCTGGGCATTCGTTGTATTTGGGATAAAGCTGTTTTAGATGAAGTACTTCATTATAGCAGGAGAGCCTTCCGGTGACCTTCACGGATCAAACCTCGTGAAGCACCTGCAGGAGGCTGATCCGGGCGCTGACATAGCATGCTGGGGCGGAGACCTTATGAAGGAAGCCGGGGCCAGGTTGCTTAAGCACTACCGCGAAACTGCATATATGGGCGTTTGGGAGGTACTTGTCAACTTCCGGAAGATAAAGGCAAACTTCGCCGAGTGCAGGCGGCAGATTACAGAGATGAAGCCGGATGTTGTGATCCTGGTTGACTACCCCGGGTTCAACCTCCGGATGGCAAGGTTTGCAAAGGAGTCAGGAATAAGGGTCTTCTATTATATATCTCCTAAATTCTGGGCATGGGGCGAGGGGAGAGTCAAGAAAATCAGACAGTTTGTAGACAGGCTGTATATTATTTTCCCGTTTGAGAAGGAATTCTACCAGAGGCATGAATATCCTGCCATCTTCCTGGGCAATCCGCTGATTGACCATATTGATGCCTGGCGCTCCGGCGCTCCGGGCAATGAAGCCCTCAGGGCCTCTATGGGGCTCGACAGCCGGCCGGTGGTTGCGTTGCTCTCCGGAAGCAGGCTGCAGGAGGTAACCAGGATACTTCCCGTGATGGGTGCTGCGGCACCGGCATACCCTGACTACCAGTTCGTGGTGGCTGCCATGGATCACCTGCCCTCCCGGTTGTATGAGGAGGCAGCTGCAAGGTATCCTGTCAGGATCATTACCGGAAGGACATATGACCTGCTGGCAGTGGCGGAAGCGGCCCTGGTGACATCAGGGACCGCCACCCTTGAGGCAGCCCTGTTTGATGTGCCGCAGGCAGTATGCTACAAAACCAGTCCCCTCACATACAGGCTTGCAAAAATGGTTATCAGGGTACGATTCATCTCACTTGTAAACCTCATAATGGACAGGGAGATTGTAAGGGAACTGATACAGGGAGATCTCAGCAATGCGAGGCTGCACAGGGAGCTCGATGAGATCCTGGTGACCGGATACAGGCATCAGATGATCAAAAAGGAATATGCTGAACTCAGGGGGATACTCGGCGGCGGCGGCGCCTCCGGGAGGGTGGCGGCAGATATGGTGAGCAATCTTAAATTGACGGCAGGATCATGAACAGAAGAATCCTGGCCTTCATTATTCTGCTGCTTCTGCCGCTGGCAGGCTTTTCACAGATCTCCATACGTATTTTTGCCCGTTCAAAGCCTGCCTCGGTTATTTTCACCCCGGAAAGCGGGGTGTTCCTGCTCCGTGACGGCGCCGCCGCCACCGGTGTCCGTCTTTCTCAGGGCGATGTTGTTGTGATAACCAGTTTTGAGGACAGAGTCATTTATCGTACGCGGTCAGGAATTTTCGGAGCTGCTGACTCAATAGCCTTTACCCCGGCATCAGATGGTGCGTTGTTCAGGCTGCGCGCTCCGGGCAATGCCGAACCGGAGAAGGTACTCAACGGGAAACTGACTGTCAGGCCATTCCCTGGTTCATTGCAGGTGCTGAATTTCACCACTGTCGAGGAGTCTCTTCCTGGTGTGGTGCGCGCCGAAGCCGGCAAGCTGGGACCATCGGACTACTTCAGGGCCCAGGCGGTTGTGGCCCGGACTTACTTCTACAGGAACATGGAACGACACTCGCTTGACGGATACAATTTCTGTGATGATATACACTGCCAGGTTTACCCCGGGGTGGTGACTGACAGCGTTATTGTCAACGCCTGCCGTTCCACCGCCGGAAAGGTGCTGACTGACCGGGACAGCCTCCTGATAGAGGCTGCCTTCCACGGTAACTGCGGCGGAGAGACAGCTTCCTCAGCGGATGTGTGGCTGGCCGGATACCCTTACCTTGTGAGCGTTAAAGACCCGTGGTGCAGCTACTCTGCCTCTTTCACCTGGCGAAGAGGCATTCCCAGGGCTGACTGGGACAGCTTCCTGGTATCGAAAGGGATCACTCCGGGTAATGAAGGGGCACTTTACAAAAGTCAGCCGGGAGAAGGCAGGATAGCCAGCAGGTCAGCACAGGGCAGGTCAGTCACAAGCGAGGAGATCAGGCTCCGTTTCGGGCTGAGATCTGCTTATTTTTCACTCGCACCGGCAGGAGACAGCATAATTGTAAACGGCAGGGGATACGGACACGGAGTCGGCCTGTGCCAGGACGGGGCCAAGCATATGGCTGAAAAGAAACAGGGTTATGAAACAATAATAGGGTTCTATTACCCGGGAACAATTATTACTGACATCAAAAATGCCCGCAGGCCGGCGAGGCCTTGAAAGATTTGATAATTTTACAGCAAACTTGAAGTTATGTTGACTCTCTTCAGAAAAGAGGTGGCAGGTTTTTTCAGCTCCCTGACCGGTTATATTGTCATGATTGTATTTCTCCTGGCCAACAGCCTGATCATGTGGATCATGCCCGGCCAGTGGAACCTGCTTGACAGCGGCTATGCCGGTCTTGATCCTCTCTTTGTTCTGTCACCGTGGATTTTCCTTTTCCTGGTGCCCGCAGTGACAATGAGGCTTTTTTCAGAAGAACGCAGAGCCGGAACAATTGAGTTGCTGTGGTCACGCCCTGTGACTGACGGAGCCGTGATCTACGGCAAATTTCTCTCATCACTGTTCCTCGTGCTGCTGGCGCTGCTGCCGGCAATTGTGTTTGTAATATCAGTGTGGGTACTAGGTGAGACTCCCGGCAACCTCGACAGGGGAGGCACAGCCGGGTCATTCATCGGCCTGCTGATGCTGGCCGCAGTATATTCGGCAATCGGACTGTTCGCATCATCCCTTACATCAAACCAGGTAATATCATTCATCCTTGCTGCAGTCCTCTCCTTCGTTATGTTCAGGGGTTTTGACTCCCTGGCGCTGCTGCCGGGTCTCTCCTCCCTCGCAGAGGAGGTCTCCTCAATGGGTATAAATGAGCACTACCGCTCAATCAGCAGGGGGGTGCTTGACATCCGGGATATTGCCTATTTCCTGTTTGTCACGGTGCTCTTCTGCGAGGCTGCCAGGATTTCACTGCGCCGCAGCCGCATAATGAAACCTCTAACCATCATCGCCCTCACAGGTGCAGTATGCATACTTGTCTCCCTGATCCACATCAGGGCCGACCTGACCGAGGACAGGCGCTTCACCCTTGCAGAGCCCACAAAAAAGATACTTAAAGAGCTTGACAGCGAAGTGAAGGTGGATGTCTACCTTGACGGCGAACTGCCGATAGCCTTCAGGAAGCTGCGACGCAGCGTGGAACAATATCTCGATGAGTTCCGTATCACCTCCGGGAGAAAGATAAAGTACCAGTTCATCAATCCCTCCCGGTCTCCGGACAGGGCAGAACGCGACCGGTTCCACAGTGATCTGATGAGCCGCGGTCTGAACCCGGTTAACGTCATGGCCTCCGACGGTGAGGGAGGAAGGACACAGAAACGGATATTCCCTTCCCTGACAATAACAAGCGGCGAAACAGTCATCCCGGTGAACTTTCTCAGAAATAACCCGTCCCTGCCTGCCGAAACAAATCTCCTTCATTCAACTGAAGGACTTGAGTACGAGATCATCCAGGCCATAGCCACAGCTACCGCCGACACTGTCCACAGGGTGGCGTTCATTGAAGGGCACGGCGAGCTTGACGAGATATTCGTGGCTGACCTGACGCTGGAACTTGCAAAGTTCTACAATATTGACAGGGGAGTGATAGGGGGCAGGCAGGGCGCCATCGATAAGTATTCCGCCATTATTGTTGCCGCACCGCGCAAGCCCATGGATGAGAAGGACAAGTACGTGATAGACCAGTACATAATGAACGGCGGACGGGTGCTCTGGCTGGCCGAAGAGGTGACAGTCAATGCAGACAGCCTGGTTGCCGGTTCCACGGTGGCCCTGTATGAGCCGCTCACGATAAGTGATATGCTTTTCAGGTACGGTGCCCGGATCAATCCTGTCATTGTACAGGATGCCGACTGCATGCTGATACCTCTGAAAATAACCAATCCGGGCGGCGAAGCACAGTATGTCCCCACGCCATGGGTTTACTACCCGCTGCTCAGGCCGTCGCAGGACAGCCCCATAACGCGCAACCTCAACAGGGTGAAGGCGGAGTTTGCAAGCACTGTTGATACTGTCGGGCGTGACTCCCGTGTCAGGAAGAGCATTCTCCTTACAACCTCGCCTGAAGCACGTACTGTGATGCCACCGCTGGTCATCTCCCTTGAGGAGGCTGACCAGCTTGTGCCTGACGCCATGTTCAATGCCGGTCCGCTGCCTGTGGCGGTACTTCTTGAAGGAACATTCAGCTCAGTTTTTGCCAACCGTATGGCGGGAAGCATAATGGATGATCCGGGCCTGGTAACCGTCACTGAGAGCAAACCGACAAAGATGATAGTTGTTGCCGACGGAGATATAAGCCGGAATGAGATCACATGGGAGGGAGGTAATCCCGAACCACTTACCCTCGGGCTGGACAGGTATACGATGCAGACCTTCGGGAACAAGGATTTCCTTGTGAACTGTATCAACTACCTTGTAAATGACAACGGACTCATAGAAATGCGATCAAGGGAACTCAAACCGAGGCTGCTTGACCAGGCCAGGATCAAAAGCCAGAGAAGCCTCTGGCAGATTGTAAATACCGTGGTGCCGGTACTGATCATCATACTGGCAGGAGTGGCCTATAACGCACTCCGGCGCAGGCATTATATTTCAGTGAAATAAATTTGTTTGAGGGTAACATATTTTTTTGTAATATTGATAAGCCGGTTTTTAAAGCAGACTATATTAATAATGAGATAGTTGCCGGCAGAAGTGAAACAATTGCCGAATAACTTAAATAAACTTCAATATGAAATTTGTTGTATCAAGTACAGAGCTCCTTGGCCACCTTCAGGCCATCAGCAGGGTGATCAGTTCAAAGAATACCCTTCCGATTCTTGACAATTTCCTTTTCAACATCAGCGGAAATGATCTGGAGATCACGGCTTCCGACCTGGAGTCGACGCTTATCACCCGCATGCATCTTGACAACATAACCGGAAGCGGAACAGTGGCCCTGCCTGCCAGGATACTTCTCGATACGCTGAAAGAGTTCTCGGAACAACCGCTCACTTTTGATATCAATCCCGATACAATGGCTGTTGTCATCAACTCTGAAAACGGCCGGTTCAGCATCGTGGGTCAGAACGGGATCGATTTTCCCGTGCTTCCCGTGATCAAGAAGGAAAAGCGTTTCGGATTCAATGTGCCTGCAGATGTGCTTCTGGCGGGGATATCTCGCACGCTCTTCGCAACGGCAGACGATGAGCTTCGTCCCGTTATGGGAGGGATACTTGTTGAGGCATCAACAGGAAAGC
The DNA here is from genome assembly GCA_021816545.1 of Bacteroidota bacterium. Lineage (GTDB taxonomy): Bacteria > Bacteroidota > Bacteroidia > Bacteroidales > VadinHA17 > SR-FBR-E99. Next base: position 3,575 of record JAKAXP010000075.1, on the reverse strand, counting down.
TCACGTTCGTTGCCTCCGATGCTCACAAGCTTGTAAGATACCAGAGGAGTGACGCAAAGGCTGATGACAATGCATCCTTTATCCTTCCGAAGAAACCCGCATCACTGCTGAAGAACATCCTCCCGAGGGAAAGCGGGGTGGTGTCAGTTGAGTTCGATGACAGGAACGCATTCTTCAACCTCTCTGACTACAGGGTCGTTTGCCGCCTTGTTGAGGGCAACTACCCCAACTACAATTCGGTCATCCCCAAGAATAACCCAAGGAAGGTTCGCATTGACAGGCTTGAGTTCTACAACATCCTCCGCAGGGTGTCGGTATTCTCGAACCAGGCAAGCAATCTTGTCAAGCTGCAGTTCACACCGAACCAGATAACGGTCTCGGCACAGGATGTCGACTTTTCAATATCTGCCTATGAGCGCCATAAGTGCCTCTACGAGGGTGATGATATGGAGATTGGTTTCAAGTCGGTCTTCCTGCTTGAGATTCTATCAAACATAGCCTCACAGGATGTGGTTATTGAGCTTGCAGATCCCACAAGGGCCGGGCTGTTCCTCCCCTCAGAGACATCCAATGAAGATGAGGATCTCCTCATGCTTCTGATGCCGATGATGATAAACGCCTGAGAAAAAGCAGCATATGGAGCTTAATCTCAAAAAACCCCTGGTCATCCTTGATCTCGAGACCACCGGGGTGAATATCGCTACTGACCGTATCGTAGAGTTTTCCGCCCTTAAGGTTTCACCTGGCGGTCACGAAGAGTGGCTTACTCTCAGGCTCAACCCGGGCATTCCCATCTCACCGGAGGCAACACGCATCCACGGCATTTCTGATGCCGACGTTGCAAACGAACCTCACTTCAAGGATGTGGCAAAAAAAATTGCTGCCTTCCTTGAGGGATGCGACCTTGCAGGCTTCAACTCGATGAAGTTTGACATACCCATACTCTCCGAGGAGTTTCTCAGGGTGAACGTCGACTTCAACCCTGCCCGGCACAGATACGTTGACGTGCAGGTGATCTTCCACAAGAAGGAACAGCGGACCCTGAGCGCAGCATACAAGTTCTATTGCAAAATGGATCTTGAGAACGCACACAGTTCAAAGGCCGATACGGCTGCCACCTACGAGATACTGAAGGCACAGCTCGACCGGTATCCTGATCTCGAAAACGACATTGATAAGCTTTCTGCGTTCAGTGCATTCAACAACAATGCTGACCTGGCCGGCCGTATAGTCTTCAATGAGCAGGGACAGGAGGTCTTCAACTTCGGCAAGCACAAGGGCAAACCGGTGGAGCAGGTCTTCAGGGAGGAACCTTCATACTACTCATGGATGATGAACGGTGACTTCCCTCTCAACACCAAGCAGGTGATAACTGCCATAAAGGTCCGCTCCTTCGGGAAAGCATGATCGCCCATGGCAAGATTATCAGAATAAGTATCAATTAATAATTATGGTGGCCAAACCCGGCCGGAATAATTCCTGTTAATGAAAATAATCTGTGTTGGACTGAACTACCGCAAGCATGCGGCAGAAATGGGTCGTCCTCTTCCTCCGGAGCCGATGATCTTCCTGAAACCCGATTCAGCCCTGCTGAAGAAGAATAAACCCTTTTTTCTGCCTGATTTTTCCAAGAACCTGCAGTTCGAGGCAGAGGTGGTGCTTCGCATTTCAAAACTGGGAAAGGGGATCTCGGCCAAATACGCCAGCCGCTATTATGATGCACTGACCGTGGGGATAGATTTCACCGCACGCGACCTTCAGCATAAATTTTCCCAGGCCGGTCATCCGTGGGAACTGTCTAAGACATTTGACGGTTCGGCACCCCTGGGCACATTCATCGGGGCGGAAAAGTTTCAGAACCATTCTGACATAAGTTTCTCACTTGAGGTAAACGGGGAGAGAAGGCAGGAGGGGAATACCTCAGACCTGATCTTCAGTTTCGCCGAGATAATAGAATTTGTATCCGGGTTCTATACGCTGAAGACTGGTGACCTGATATTCACCGGCACTCCTTCAGGGGTCGGACCTGTAAAGAAAGGGGACAATCTTGTTGCCCAGCTTGCCGGTGAGACTGTTCTTGATTTCTACGTCAGGTAACCTGCGCATACACACAGCTCTCAATCTTTTGTCAAATAAGCTGTGCGGAGAGACAGCATTCTGTTCTTTACCAGGCATGCTGCCCGGAGAGACAGCATTCAGATTTTATCAGACATGCTGACCGGCCAGTTCAGTTCCCAGCCTCCTGACACTTCTTATAAGCTTTTCAAGATCGCCGTCATCGGTCATGGCATTCATCAGGGCTGTGCGGAGCCAGATATTGCCATCAAGCTCGGTCTGGACTATATAGAATTCGCCACTTTGCACCAGGGCTTTCCTGATCATGCGGTTGAGCTCATTTAGCCTATCGGCGCCGGTGCTTTCCGGGGCATACCTGAAGCAGACAATATTTGACTCGGGTTTGACGGCGAGTTCCATGCCGGGTTCCCTTTTTATTGCTTCCGCGAACCGCGCTGCAAGGTCATAGCGGCTTTCAACGTACTCTCCGAGGGCTTCCTGTCCATAGTAATTGACAACTGCCCAGGCTACAATGCCGAGGGCGCTCTTTGTGCACTCAAGCGTTCTCTTTGCGCCGTTGTACCACTCATTTGCATCGTGCTTCTCGAATAGGTACCCGGCCTTCTGTGCAAAGGTCTCGTATGACCTGCTGCCGTCACGGAACAGCACCATTGTATTCAGCCCGGGTGTAAGCAGCATCTTGTGGAAGTCCAGGACAACCGAATCGGCATGCTCCAGTCCCCTTACAAGGTGCCTGTATTTCTGTGAGAAGAGTACCCCCAGGCCGTGAGCACCGTCAACATGGAACCACAGCTTGTTCTCACGGCAGAATGCAGCAATCGCCTCCAGGTTGTCATATGTTCCTGTGGCTGTGGAGCAGGCGTTGGCGGCCACGCATATCACCCTGATGCCCTGGTCTTCTGCCCGGCGCATCGTCTCTCCCAGGAGGTCTGTCTTCATTGCATACCGGCTGTCATAGGGGATCCGTATGACTGAAGTGCCGCCAAGGCCTATAACTTTCGCATTGCGCGAGATACTGTAATGCGACTGGTCTGAGACGATGATTCCGACAGGCCTGTCGTTCCTGACACCCTCTTCCCAGACGTTGTACTCACTCATTGCCTGGCGTGCTGCCAGAAGTCCTGTAAGGTTGCCTGCGCTTCCACCGTGGGTAAAGATGCCGTCAGCCTCACCGCCGAAGCCGATCAGCCTCGACATGTACCGTATTACATTGCGTTCGGCGGCCATGGATGCCGGTCCCATTTCATAAACGGCCACACCGTTGTTCAGCAGGGTGGTGCACATCTGCGCAATGATTCCCGCGGTAAGAGGAGGGGTGTTCTGGTGACCAACGAACCTGGGATGATGAAGATGGTTCATCCCTGCCACCACCTTGCGTATAAAGCCGTCAAGCGGGAGGTCACGGTTTGCCTGGTTGTCAAGATCAAACTCATCCACCAGGTCATCAGGCTCCCGGTAATCAAGTACCGGCATATCACTGCGGGAGGTTGCCTCCTTCA
>JAKAXP010000074.1 GCA_021816545.1 Bacteroidota bacterium | reverse complement strand
GCAACCGCAACTTACCGTTGTTTATCCTTTTCTTCACCGGATTTGCCATCAAGGCCGGATTCATACCGTTGCATACCTGGCTCCCGGAGGCACATCCTGCAGCCCCGTCACATGTCTCGGGCGTGATGTCAGGCGTGATGATCAAGATGGGCATCTACGGTATCCTGAGGGTTGTGGCCTCAATGCAGTCAGATCTTCTTATTGCCGGCATCGTTATTCTCCTTTTGTCTCTCGTCTCAGGACTGATGGGAGTGATGATGGCCATTATGCAGAAAGATCTAAAGCGCATGCTTGCATACAGCACGATTGAGAATGTTGGCATAATAGGGATAGGAATCGGTCTGGGCATGACCGGGCAGGCGATAGGCAATCAGTCACTTGCAACGCTCGGATATGCCGGTGGGCTGCTTCATGTGCTGAACCATTCTCTCTTCAAATCCCTGCTTTTCTTCAACGCAGGGTCAGTATATCACGCTGTTCATACGCGGAATATGGAGCAGACAGGAGGGCTCATGAAGAGAATGCCATGGACCGCCATGTTATTCCTTACCGGATCACTCGCCATATGCGGTTTGCCGCCATTCAACGGATTCATATCGGAATACCTGATCTACATGGGAATGATCAACAGCCTGTCCGGCGCAACGCTTCTGCATTCGATAATGATAGTAGGTTCAATTGTTGCACTATCACTCATCGGAGGACTTGCAATTTTCGCCTTTACGAGGGCTTTCGGCATAGTCTTCCTTGGGCAGCCGAGGTCTGATCAGGCCGGTCATGCCTCCGAAGCAGTGCGGTCGATGATAATCCCGCAACTGGCAACGGTATTGCTTATTATCTTAATCGGGCTGGGATCACCTCTTGTGGTTAAACCGGTCTTCGGAATAGCCGCTGCCGCACTGAACATCAGTGACCAGCCCCTTGTAACAGGAGCATTCACCGCAAATCTCTCACAGGTTAGCCTGGCCGGGGGTATTTTTGTTGTTATCCTTACCGCTTTGCTTCTTTACAGAAGGTACCACCTGAGCCGCCGGGTTATTGAAACAGGCCCCACATGGGGCTGCGGCTATACAGCTCCCACGCCGAAACAGCAGTACACGGCCACTTCATATGCCTACAACTTTAACCACATAGCAAAGCCCGTATTGCAGACACGCAAGGAAATCGAAGAAATAGGAGCGGATGAGGATTTTCCCGGGAAAAGGAAGTTTGTGCAGCACAGTGATGACCTCTTCAGGAGGAACCTTGTGGACAAGCCGGTCGACCTGGTGTCAGGGTTACTGAAAAAGATCGCCGTCATGCAGACCGGGCAGATTCGGCATTACATTCTGTATGCATTTGTTTTCATGCTTTTAGTGTTGCTGCTGGCGATACTCAATATAATCTGATGATGGCAGGACTAATTCTCATTGTGGTTGCAGCTTTATTTTTTCCCGGACTTATTCTGAGGACGAAGAGCATCGCTTCCGGGCGGAAGGGACCTGGAATATTCCAGCCATGGAAGGATATAGCAGTGCTCTTCAGGAAAGGGAGTATCTTCAGTGAAACCTCCGGCCTGATCTTCCGAATCGCCCCTTCAGTCACCCTTGCCACTGTAACCGGTGCAATGATGCTGCTTCCTTTCGCAGAACAGAAGGCGTTGCTTTCATTTGAGGGTGACTTCATCATGTTTGCCTATCTGCTGGCTCTCGGAAGGTTCTTTACTATAATTGCCGCACTTGATACAGGAAGCAGCTTTGAAGGGATGGGAGCAAGCCGGGAGACACTCTTCTCAATGCTGGTTGAACCAGCATTCTTTGTCCTTCTGGCCACTTTTGCGATGTTCACAGGCTATACTTCATTCTCGGTAATCTTTAATCACTTTTTTATTACCGGGAATGATTATGTGTTGATATACAGTATTATAGGGGCCTATCTGCTTGTTCAGATCGCAATGGTTGAAAACAGCAGACTTCCGGTTGACGATCCGAAGACGCACCTTGAGCTTACCATGATCCATGAGGTGATGATCCTTGACCACAGCGGGTTTGACAAGGCTCTCATCAACATGGGAACATACCTGAAGTTTGCAATTTACGGATCACTGATTTACAATCTGGTTGTTCCTGCCGGATGGAATGTAATACTCCAGACCGGGCTGTTCTTTGCCGTCCAGGCTCTCTTTGCGGCTGTGATTGGCTTCACCGAATCATTCCGGGCGCGAAACAAGATGAACAAGAACCCCAAGTTCATCCTGACACTCTCAGCGATTGCACTCATCGCCTTCATGGTTATCCTGATACTTACCGAAAAACTGGCCTGAAAGGAAATGATAAATTACCTTATAGTACTCTTCGCGATAACGCTTATCTATTTTGCATCTGCAGAAAGGCTCAGTACCTATGTAAGGCTTGTGGCCCTGCAGGGATTGCTGCTTTGCGGCATTGCAGTCTTTGAACTGAAGGAGGTCAACCTCGGAAACCTGCTTTTCATCGTAGCGGAGACGCTACTGTTCAAGACACTGGTGCTTCCGTATCTTCTGAGCCGTATAATCAGGCGTTCAGGTGTAACCAAAGTCCATCGCCAGGCTGTGCCCGGTTTTTACCTTCTGCTCTTTTCAATAGCAGGACTCCTGATCAGCGTGATCCTGGCCATGATACTTGTCAATCCAGTGATTAATACAATATACCTGGCCATTGCAATGTTCACGCTCTTCACAGGCCTCCTGCTTATTGTGACGCACAAGCTGATCATATCCCATCTTATTGGTTTTCTGGTTGTTGAAAACGCCGTCTTCCTGTTTTCACTTGCCGTGGGAAACGAGATGCCGATGCTCATCAATATCGGAATACTGCTCGACCTGTTCGTCGGAGTGCTGATACTGGGTTTCTTCGGACTGAGGCTCAAACCGCACACAAATGAGCTCACCATGTTAAAGGATTAGGGATGATACTGTTGCTGTTCTTCATATTGTCTGTTGTGCTGAGTGCGGTGACGCTTGTCTCACGCAACAAGGCTTTTACCCGGGTGATGGTGTTACTCTTTGCCGCGGTCCTCATTGCAATTACCGTACATGCCTGGCTTAGCCGCGGAAGAACCGAGCTTGAATATTTTACCTACGACAGCACTGCGGTACTGCTGCTTTCTGTTCTTGCACTGCTCACTCTTCCGACTGTTTACCACGGATTCATATATACCCGTGATGACACAGTCAAAAGGCATAACATATATCATTCAGGCCTGATTGCACTCATGGCATTCATGGCAGGCGCCTACCTGGCCAATACAATGACTGTCCTCTGGATCTTCGTTGAAGCAACCACGCTGGCAGTGGCGGTGCTCATATATCATGACCGGACAGAGATGGCGCTGGAGGCAACCTGGAAATATGTATTTATATGTTCCACCGGGATTGCCCTGGCATACCTTGGGATACTCTTTCTCGGATTCATATATGGACGCGGTGATGCCCCCAACCTCTCATTTTCATCATTCGGAGCAGTGATAAGCAGCGCTAATCCGCTGTATCTCAAGATAGCATTCATTTTTGTCCTTGTGGGGTTCAGCACCAAAATGGGACTCTTCCCAATGCACACTGTCACAATCGATGCCCATTCCGTGGCTCCGCCGCCGGTAAGCGCCCTGATCTCGACGACCCTGATGAATGTGGGGTTTCTTGCCATATATCGTGTTTACACACTTTTTTCAGGTACCCCGGTGCTGTCATTCATGAATCATGTGCTCATCCTGGCCGGTGTGCTCTCACTGCTGGTTGCAGCCGGGTATATGCTCAAGGCCAAGCACCTGAAGAGGATGCTTGCATATTCAAGTCTTGAGAATATGGGGCTTGTGGCGCTGGCGCTGGGCGCCGGTAGCTATGGCTATTATGCCGCATTGCTCCTCATTGTGCTTCATTCACTCGCAAAATCAAGCCTCTTCTACCAGATGGGGCAACTGTCAAGGATACTGCATACATTCAGGCTTGATGACAGCGGCAGGTATATGAAACTCTACCCGGCGGGGGCTATGGTACTTATGACCGGAATGATATGCATTCTTGCCATTCCCCCTTCAGGCATGTTCATCTCTGAACTTATGATCTTCAGGGCAATGGTTGCAAACAGCCAGTGGTTTATACTTGCAACTGCTGTTATCCTGCTCTCATTTATCATCTATGCCATGAGCGTCAGGGTAATGCATGTAAGCTTCTCCACTCCAAGGAATGAGGGAGAGTTTAAACTGCCTGGCCCGGTTAATCCCGTTGAAACTGTAAGCCAGTTTATTCTGCTGGCGATTGTAATAATGATCTGTTTCTGGCAGCCACCCTTCCTTACTGATCTGATCAGCAACAGTATTGCGTCACTGCCAGGATTGAAATGATGAGCAACAACAGTTATACTGAGATAAGGAACGGTGATGTGCCGGCTGGGTTATCAGATATCCCGGTGGTGGAGTACGACCTGTTTTATGAAATTGTGACAAACATGCTGGCAGATGAGCGGTATCACTGCGTGAGCTACTTTTGCCACCGGTCCGGCGAAAGCCTGAAATTTATCTGCTGCATCGCAGATGACGGTTCGGGGGCAATACGGATCATTGGCCATGAAAAAAAGGATGACGGCGCTCCTCTCCGGTCGCTTACAGCTTCATGTCATGCAATGCATATCTTTGAACGTGAGATACATGAAGCCTGGGGGATAAATTTCGAGGGGCATCCGTGGCTTAAACCGGTAAGATACCCTCATGACAGGGTTGACAGCCTCAGCATGATGGATAACTATCCGTTCTATCAAATTGAAGGGGAGGAGCTGCATGAGGTGGGTGTCGGACCGATTCACGCGGGGGTAATTGAGCCAGGCCATTTCCGTTTCATCTGTAACGGAGAGAAGGTGTTGCATCTTGAGATTCAACTGGGTTACCAGCACCGGGGCCTGGAAAAGCTGATCAGAGAGGCGGGTGGCGGACTGCGCCGGTCACTTCTTGCCGAAGATATTGCAGGTGATACGGCAGTCGGGCACAGTCTGGCCCATGCACAGCTGATCGAATCTCTTGCCGGGTTTGAACCTTCCCTGTCGCTGCAGGCAGAACGATGCATTGCACTTGAACTGGAGCGCATTGCAGTCCACATTGGCGATACTGCCGCATTGTGCGGTGATGTTGCCTATCAGCTCGGCCAGGTTGCATGCGAGGCGCTGAGGACCCTGGTTATAAACACAACCCAGTTCTGGTGCGGCAACCGTTTCGGAAAGAGCCTTGTTCGCCCCGGCGGTACCAACTATCCGCTGACCGGTGAGATAGCCGGAGAGATTCTGAAGGTTCTGGAAGAGGTGGACAGAAGATTCAGCAATGTGGTCGACTGCGTATTTTCGCTGCCAAGTGTGCTTGGACGCTTTGAGGATATAGGGACTGTGACCCGGCAGCAGGCGGTCTCAATAGGAGCGGTTGGTATGGCTGCCAGGACCTGCGGGGTGCCCAGGGACATCCGTGCCACTCATGCCTTCCAGTATTTCAGGAAAATAGCAGTTGCACCGGTTATGCAGGAGACCGGCGACGTACTGGCACGGGGAATGCTTCGGGCACTTGAGGTAAAAGAGGCAATAAAGTTTATCAGGCAGCTTATAGCTGGACGGGAAGATTCAGCAGAGAAGTCCGGACGGCCTCAGTATGACCTGAAGCTCAGGCCGGGCAGCATTGCTGTTTCATTGGTGGAAGGCTGGAGAGGTGAGATTTGCCATGTGGCCTTGACTGACGGCGAAGGGAGGCTCACAAGGTATTTGGTCAAGGATCCATCAGTGCATAACTGGATGGCACTCGCTCTCGCGGTGCGCAACCAGGAGATATCAGATTTTCCTGTCTGCAACAAGAGCTTTAACCTGTCATATTGCGGCCATGACCTTTGATTGACAGGATTGATTGTATTGTGACAGTAAATGAGAGGCGTCTGAGTATAATTGGGTAGCAGTTATCTGTAGTTAAGTTATTTGCAGAATGATGTTAAAGGAATTAAGAATACTTGCCGATCACGGAAAACAGTTCGTGCCGGATCTGCGGAAACAGCCTGTCTCGGAACGGTTCAGGGGGAGACCGGTCATATCTCCGGGTATTACTGAACAACAGGCCGGCCAGGCGGCATCATTGTGTCCGACAGGTGCCATTGACGGGAGAAGCGGAGCCATTGATCTGGGCAGATGCGCCTTCTGCAACGAGTGTGCCCTGTCAATGCCGGATGTTTACAGGTTTACAAATGATTATCGCATTGCTGCCACAAATCGAGATGATCTTGTCATCGTACCAGGGCAGGATGAACCCCTGAAAATAGATGAGACTGCAGTCAGGAAGGATATCCGGAGGCTCTTCAGGAAGTCACTTAAACTGCGGCAGGTATCAGCAGGAGGCGATAATTCCTGTGAAATGGAGCTGGGGGCAGCGGGAAATGTCAACTTTGACATGGGCAGGTATGGGATTGAGTTCGTTGCATCGCCCCGGCACGCTGACGGTATAGTCATCACGGGACCTGTATCCGGGAATATGGCCAGGGCGCTTGAAATCTGCTATGAAGCAACCCCTTCACCAAGGATCATCATACTTGTTGGTACTGAAGCCATCAGTGGCGGGCTATTTGCGGACAGTCCGGCAGTGAACAGGGCATTTATTGAAAATCATCATATTGACCTGTATGTCCCGGGTAATCCGGCCCATCCGCTGACGTTTATAAACGGGGTTATGGATCTGGTTGGGTTGTGATCAGGCAATAGGCAGTAGGCAAGAGGCAGTAGTGTAAATCACAGATTTACTGCTGACTGCAAGACCGCAGGACGGCAAGACCTTCAGACCTATTTGCCGTTGAACAGGTCAATCATAGTCCGGCTCATGGCGGAGACGCCTGTGGTGTAAGCAGGAGCAAAATCCGGAGCGAAGTTGCTGCTGTGTAGGGCAGGAAGCATGGTCCCCTTCGCAATACTCTCATCATATTTTCCCCTGTTGGCGCCACCGAGCCAGAAGAGAGAGATTTTCACATTTTCGTCTGTCCTTCCGTATTTGCCGAAGTCCTCTGCAACGGTTGAAGGATCAACCCTTGTCAGGTTCTCCTTTCCCAGGATGCCCTCCATGGAGGTAACTGTTCTTGTTACGAGTTCCGGGTCATTAATAACCGGAGGGGTAAATTCCTTCCCCAGGGTTATTTCAGGCATCTTCTCCTCGGGCAGTCCGGCTGCCAGAGCCTGGCCACGGGTTATTCGTGACAGCGCTGCAATAATCTGACGGTAAACATTATCGGAAAAGAACCTGAGTGTAAGTTTCATATCTACCTCTTCAGGAATTATATTGTGTTTTGTTCCGCCGTGGATCGCACCCACAGTCACCACTGCTGGGTATACGGGATTGATCTCCCGGCTGACGATTGTCTGGAAATCGAGGATCATTTTTGCTGACAGTACTACCGGGTCAATTGTCTTATGAGGCATGGCGCCATGTCCGCCTATACCAAAAACCCTGATATCGGCAGAGTTGACCCCGGCAAAGATTGCGCCCGGGAAATAACCGATGGTTCCGGCTGGAAGGTCAGGGCTGACGTGAAAGCAGAGTGCATAGTCAGGCTTCGGGAATCTGCTGAACAGCCCGTCAGCTATCATCCTGTCAGAGCCTCCGCTGACCTCTTCTGCCGGCTGGGCAACAGCAACAATAGTGCCTTTCCATTTATTCTTCAGTGCAATAAGTGTCCTGAGTGTGCCGTGCCACACTGTCATATGGAGATCGTGCCCGCATGCATGCATGACGGGTGTTTCCGTTCCGTCAGCGGCAGCTGAAGTGACCTTGCTGGCAAACGGAAGCCCGGTGGTCTCGCGGACAGGCAGTGCATCCATGTCGGTACGGAGCATAATAACCGGTCCTTTGCCGTTCCTGTAGACCCCAACCACCCCGTTGCCACCCACGCCTGCAGTCACTTCGAAGCCAAGTTCCCTGAGTGCATCAGCCATCTTTGCAGCGGTTTTGAACTCCATGAGTGACAGTTCCGGGTTCAGATGGAGATCACGGTACATCCCTTCCGACGTGGTGACGGATGATGAAGCCTCCTTCCGGATCATTTCATTTATATCCTGACCAGCAGTATTGGCTGCAAATCCGGCAAACATTATAAGCGCAGCAATAAGGATTCTTTTCACGGTCTTTGTTTTGTGGTTCTCAAATTTACCAATATTAAAATATCATTTGAAGTGACCCTTAAAAATATGACCCCGGCCACTTTGTACATGGCTTTTTACTACCTTAGTTACTTCAATCACCCGGACCGCGGAGCGGGTGTGGCTTCGTGACTCCCGGAATTATAACTGATGAAAAATGAAAAAGTATTTATTAATCGGAACTATTGCATTTATGGGAACAGCTCTGTTTACCTCATGCGGGCCATCCGGAGGAAAGGTCACTGCTGAGGAGGAATTCACCTATGAAGTTGACAGGTTTGAGGATATCAGTGTACTGAAGTACCGTCTTCCTGCATTTGAACAGCTGACAGCAGGGGAGAAGGAATTCATTTATTACCTGTCTGAGGCAGCCCTTTGCGGACGCGACATATTCTGGGACCAGAATTTTAAATACAACCTTGCCATCCGCAAAACCATCGAGGCAATTATCGATACTTACAAGGGTGACCGTGAAAGTGCTGATTACAAAGCATTCATCACCTATGCCAAGAGGGTCTTCTTTGCAAACGGCATTCACCATCACTACTCAAATGACAAATTTGTTCCCGGATTCTCTCCGGATTATTTTGCCCTGCTTGTAAACGGTTCGGATCCCTCGCGTCTGCCCCTCAGGGAAGGCCAGAGCGCAGTGCAGCTGACGGAGATGCTGACACCGGTTTTATTCGACCCTTCGCTCTATGCAAAAAAGGTTGACCAGTCTGAGGGAACTGACATGATAGCAGCATCGGCTAACAATTTTTATGAAGGTGTGACCCAGGCCGAGGCAGAGGCTTACTATGCCTCTCTTGCTGACCCGGATGACCCCAGGCCTATCTCATGGGGGCTGAATACAAAGGTTGTCAAGGAAGACGGGAAAGTGACTGAAATACCCTGGAAAAGCGGAGGTATGTACGGTGCAGCAATTGACAAAATCATTTTCTGGCTTGAGAAGGCACGCAACGTTGCACTTAGTGATACACAGAAAAAAGAACTTGACCTGTTGATTGACTACTACAGGACAGCAGACCTGAAGACCTGGGATGACTATAACGTGCTATGGGCCGGAAATACCGGGCTGTCAGTTGATTACATAAACGGTTTCATCGAAACCTACGGTGATCCTCTTGGGATGAAAGCCACATGGGAGTCTGTCGTTGACTACAAGGATACCGAGGCATCCAAAAGGACAGGTGTCATTACTGAGAACGCCCAGTGGTTCGAGGATCACTCTCCTGTTGACCCCGGTTATCGCAAGGAAAAGGTAACTGGTGTGGCCGCCAGCGTAATCAACGTTGCAATGCTTGGGGGCGATTGTTACCCTGCTTCGCCGCTCGGCATTAACCTGCCGAACTCGAACTGGATCAGGGCTGAAGCCGGCTCCAAATCAGTCACACTTGCCAATATTACTGATGCCAAGGATATCGTTGCAAGGGGAAGCGGATTCCTGGAGGAGTTTGCATTTGACCAGGCTGAGATTGACAGGGCTGTGAAATGGGGCTCACTTTCCGATGCACTGCACACTGACATGCATGAGTGTATCGGACATGCAAGCGGTAAACTGGCCCCCGGAACCGACCCCAATGCTCTCAAAAACTATGCATCACCACTCGAGGAGATGAGAGCCGACCTGTTCGCCCTCTACTTCATGATGGACCCGAAGATGACCGAGATAGGCCTGGTTCCCTCTGATGACCCGGCCAAAGCGCTGTATGATAACTATATCCGCAACGGTTTTCTAACGCAGATAGTGAGAAT
>JAKAXP010000073.1 GCA_021816545.1 Bacteroidota bacterium | reverse complement strand
ACATTCACCAAGGGGGGCAATATCACAGGCGTGGAGTGTGGGAGAGATACTCCGCATCTTCACGGTGCTTGAACGGAATTATCCAGAAAACAACAAATGATATGCGTGTCCTGATGTTCGGATGGGAGTTCCCTCCCCATATTGCCGGGGGACTGGGGACGGCCAGCTACGGTCTCACCCGCGGCCTTGCAGCCCAGCGTGATATCGAAGTCATCTTTGTGGTGCCCAAGGCTTTCGGTGATGAAGACCAGAGTATCGTGAGGCTCATTGGCGCAAACACCGTACCCGTTGCCTTCAAGAAGGTAAAATACAGGTATTTCCAGAAGCCTGTGGAAAAGATTGAGGTCTTCTCCAAGCTGGTCCCTTATACTGATCCCGAGGAATTCTGGAAGATGACCCGGGGAGAGGTTGCCGATAGTGATGTCCTGGTAAAGACGAATGACCAGGGCAAGGTTGACTTCACGGGAAGCTATGGCTCCAGTCTGATGGACGAGATACACAAGTATTCCGTGGTGGCACAGGTAATTGCCTCCGAACAGGAGTTTGACATTATACATGCCCATGACTGGCTTGCATATCCTGCAGGCATAGCGGCCAAGGCAGTTTCGGGAAAGCCCCTTGTAATACATGTTCACGCAACTGACTTCGACAGGAGCGGCGGCAATGTCAACCCGGTCGTCTACAGGATGGAGAAGGAGGGGATGGACGCAGCTGACAAGATAATCACAGTCAGCAACCTGACCCGTGACATAGTAATCAATAAATACAATGTTGATCCTGAAAAGGTTGTGACGGTTTACAATGCCGTTGAACCGCTGCACCATTCGGAGCTTGACATACCAGAGAGGGCCTATGATGACAAGATAGTCACCTTTCTCGGTCGTATAACCATGCAGAAGGGGCCTGAATATTTCATTGAAGCTGCCAGGATGGTACTGTCAAGGATGCACAACGTCAGGTTCGTAATGGCAGGCTCGGGTGATATGATGGAGAGGATGATGCGCCATGCTGCCGCTCTGAGGATCACTGACCGCTTCCACTTTACAGGGTTCCTTCGTGGAAATGACGTATTTACAATGCTCAGGATGAGCGACGTCTATGTCATGCCGTCAGTATCCGAGCCGTTCGGCATTTCGCCGCTTGAGGCGATGCAGTCAAACGTGCCGGTGATAATAAGCAAACAGAGCGGCGTGGCCGAGGTGCTTACACATGCCGTTAAAGTCGATTTCTGGGACATTGAAGCCATGGCGGATGCCATATACGGGATACTTTCCTACCCGGCGCTTTCACGGATGTTCATCATGAACGGCAAGGAAGAGGTTGACAAACTGAAGTGGGAAAAGGCTGCCAGCCATGTCAAAGGTATTTATTCAGGGGTTTTGCAACAGACAAGATAAGAAATATGAGCACATCACAGAAAAAGGCAATCTGCCTTTACTTCCAGGTTCATCAGCCCTTCAGGCTCAGACGGTACCGTTTCTTTGAGATGGGTCATGAACACTATTACTATGACGATTTCATGAATGAGTCTATCCTGCGGAAGATAGCCACAAACTGCTATCTGCCAACCAACAGGATACTTCTTGACCTCATCCGGAAGCATAAAGGCAAGTTCAGGGTCACATTCTCGCTCACGGGCATTGTCATTGACCAGTTCAGGCTGTATGCCCCCGAAGTGCTTGCCTCGTTCCGGGAATTGGCTGAAACAGGGTGTGTCGAATTCCTGGCAGAGACCAATTCACACTCGCTGGCCTCACTTATGAGCAGGGAGAGGTATGAGCAGCAGGTAAAGGTTCACCGTGACAAGATGGTTGAATACATCGGCTATGAACCCACCTCAATAAGAAATACAGAACTCATCTATTCTGACGAGATAGGAAGCTGGATGGCAGAGATGGGCTACAAGGCCGTTGTGACAGAAGGTGCCAAGCATATCCTCGGATGGAAGTCGCCCAATTACCTTTATTGCAATGCAGTCAACCCGCGGTTGAAGGTTCTGCTGAGAAACTACACTCTGAGCGATGACATCGCCTTCCGCTTCTCAAACAAGGGGTGGTCAAGTTATCCCCTTACTGCCGAAAAGTATGCCGGATGGGTAAAGGGGTTGTCATCAACCTCGGAACTGGTGAATATATTCATGGATTATGAAACCTTCGGTGAACATCAGAAGAAGGAGACGGGCATATTTGATTTCCTGAAGCATATGCCTGACATGATCATCAAGAAGACACCTTTCAGCTTCATGACTGTGTCTGAGGTAGCCGACGAGTACCAGCCTGTTTCGCTGCTCCATGTTCCGTCGCCCATATCATGGGCCGATGAGGAGAGGGACCTTACAGCATGGATGGGAAACGAGCTGCAGACGGCAGCGGTGAACAAGCTATACAGCCTGTCTGACAGGATCGGTAAATGCAACAATGAGCAGTTGATGCGTGACTGGGTTTACCTGCAGTCGAGTGACCATTTCTACTACATGTCAACAAAATTCTTTTCTGACGGTGCTGTTCATGCCTATTTCAACCCATACGAGAATCCGTACCAGGCATTCATGAATTACATGAACGTGCTGAGTGATTTTGAGATCAGGCTGAATGCGGTATGTCCTGTTAACGTTCATGATGAGGAGGTTAACCGCCTCTCCGCCGACATCAGGCACCGTGACAGGCTGATAGCGGAGTTGCAGGATAAGCTCCTGAAGCTTGATAAGAAACCTGCAGCAAGGGTTAAAGCCGTGGCTGCAGCGGCAACCGTCACGAAGTCTGCCGCAGCTAAAGGAAGGAAAGCTGCTTCACCGGCAGAAAAAGGGAAGGCTTCCGCGAAGAAAACGGTTGTTACAGCTGCAAAGGGTCGGGAAGCTGCGAAGAAGGCGGTTCCCGCAGAAAAGGCTCCGGAAGCAGTGAAGACGGCCGCAGCATCGAAGAAAACTGAAAAACCAAAGACGGCAACAGCCAGGAAGACAGCTGCGAAGCCGAAGACGGCAGCAACCCTGAAGAAAGCTGCAAAGCCAAAGAAAGCAGCAGCAGCCAACAAAAAAGCCGCTGCTCCGAAAACCGGAACCACCAGGAAAAAGACCGGTGGCAAATAATTACCGGATCTCATGCTATTTGTAACTTATATGCGCCACGTGCGTATTAATTGATTATTAATTATATGGAAATGAAAGCTGATTTTTTATTTGAGACAAGTTGGGAAGTATGCAATAAGGTGGGAGGAATTTATACAGTCATTTCAACCAAGGCGCTTAACGTAACCTATGAATTTGGAGACAACTATATACTGATCGGTCCGGATGTGTGGAGGGATGACAAATCCAATCCCGAATTCACACCTGATGACACAATGTTCCAGTCGTGGAAGGCTGTTGCAGCCCAGGAAGGACTGATAGTCAAGACCGGACGCTGGAATATCAGAGGAAATCCGCGTGTGATGCTCGTTGATTTCACCCCCTATTTCGGACAGCAGAATGATGTTTTCGCCCGTTTCTGGGAGACCTACAAACTTGACAGCATCTCCGGGCAGTGGGATTACATTGAACCGGCCCTCTTCGGATACGCTGCAGGAAAAGTCATCGAGAGCTTTACAAACTACTACCGTGAGTACCCGCGGGTGATAGCCCAGTTCCATGAATGGATGACAGGGATGGGGGTCCTCTACCTTGAGAAGCATGCCCCGTGGATCACGACAGCATTCACCACGCATGCAACTGTTCTCGGACGTAGCATAGCGGGCAACAACAGGCAGCTCTACAGCCGCCTCAAGGAATTCAACCCTGTTCAGACAGCTCATGAGTTCAATGTGACCTCAAAGCAGTCGCTCGAGAAAATCAGTGCCCAGGTGGCTGATGTATTCACTTCCGTAAGCGAGATTACCGGACGGGAATGCGAGGCATTCCTCGGCAAGAAATGTGACGTTATCACCCCTAACGGTTTTGAGGATACTTTTGTTCCCGCTCCGGAACATTTCGAAGAAGCACGCCGGACAGCCCGCGAAAAGCTGCTGGCAGTGGCCCGGGCGCTGCTTGGTTATGATCTGCCGGAAGACACCTTGCTTGTTTCTACAAGCGGCAGGTATGAATACCGGAATAAGGGCATAGACCTCTTCCTCTCCTCCCTGGGTGAGGTGAACAGGAAGAGTGATTCAAACCGCCAGTGCGTGGCATTCATACTGGTGCCTGCATACCACAAGGGCCCCAGGCAGGACCTCGCAGCTGCCCTGACAAGTGGCACGGGAATCACCGAAGGAGACAGGTACCTGACTCACGGACTTCATTATGTGAATGATGACCCGGTGATGAACCAGCTTAACCGCGAGGGGATTCAGAACGCCGCCGGAGACAAGGTAAAGGTGATATTCGTCCCGTCATACCTGAACGGCAATGACGGCATCTTCAACATGGAATACTATGACCTGCTCATTGGTTTTGACCTTACACTCTATCCGTCATATTATGAGCCCTGGGGTTACACCCCGCTGGAGAGCCTGATGTTCCATGTCCCGACTGTGACCACCAACCTTGCAGGCTTCGGCATGTGGGTTGATTCCTATTTTGAAAACCCCGGCGACGGATGTCTGGTCCTCAACCGCACTGACCTCAATGAAAAGGAGGTTGTTGCCGGAATGGAGCAGTTCATCAGGAAATTCATGCATATGACCCCTGAGGAGGCTGCCGCCGCAAGCCAGAAGGCATGGGAAGTTTCACGCATAGCCAACTGGAACACCCTCTTCAGCTATTACAGCGAAGCCTACAGGTTCGCACTGGAAAAGAGCGAGGAGAGAAGGGACCAGCCGAGGGAATACACCCGTATCCTGGAGGCCACCGAGGTGCAGATGAGAAAACCCTTCCAGGCACCTGTATGGAAAGACATCTATGTGCAGTCTGAGCTACCTGAAAGGATAGCATACCTGAAGGAGCTCTCCTCAAACCTGTGGTGGTCATGGAACAGTGAAGCTGAATTTCTCTTCCGCCGCATGGATCCGACCCTCTGGGAAGAGGTGGGACACAACCCGAAGAGGCTGCTAGAGGCAATTGACTACAAGCGGCTTGTTGTCCTTTCTGATGACGAGGTTTTCCTTGAAGACTCTGACAAGATATACAGGGAATTTACAGAATATCTTACCAGGCCTGAAAACACAGAACTGCCGTCTGTGGCATACTTCAGCATGGAGTTTGGCATCCACCCCAGCCTTAAGATTTATTCCGGCGGTCTGGGTGTGCTTGCCGGAGACTACCTTAAGGAAGCCAGCGATTCAAACGTGAACATTACAGGAATCGGTCTTCTCTACAGGTACGGTTACTTCAGGCAGAAGCTAGGACCGAGGGGAGAGCAGCAGGCAATCTATGAGGCAGAGGATTTCTCGCAGATTCCTGTTGAACCTGTCAAGGACAGCAACGGCAACCAGATGACTATCCAGCTTACCTGGCCCGGACGAACCGTGAAAGCCCGCATCTGGCTCACCCCGGTGGGAAAGGTGAAGCTCTATCTCCTTGACACCGATTTTGAGGAAAATACACATGAGGACAGGGCTATTACACATTATCTATACGGCGGTGATTCAGAAAACCGCCTGAAACAGGAACTGATCCTCGGAATAGGGGGGATGCGTGCCCTGCTGGCCCTTGGCATCAGGCCGGATGTGTATCACAGCAATGAGGGACATTCTGCTTTCATCGGTTTCGAGAGGATGCGCCACCTGATAGAAGATGAGCATCTGACCTTTGAGGAATCGATCGAGATAGTAAGGGCTTCAACCCTCTTTACAACCCACACGCCTGTACCGGCAGGCCATGACTCCTTTGAGGAGGACCTGCTCAGGAAGTACATCTCGCACTACCATACCAGGCTCAACATCACATGGGACCAGCTGATGGCTCTCGGCCGCTGCCAGGATGACCATGACCGCAAGTTCAACATGAGCTACCTGGCAACCCGTCTCTCGCAGGAGATGAACGGTGTGAGCCAGCTCCACGGCCATGTATCTCGCGGCCTGTTCTCAAAACTGTGGCCGGGATACCTTCGTGATGAGCTTTACATCGGACATGTAACCAACGGGGTGCATTATTCAACATGGGTGGCTCCTGAGTGGGAACAGATATATGAGAAGCTCACCGGGAAGAGGCATTTCGACCTTAATGACCGTGAGCAGTGGGCTAAGATATACCAGCTTGAAGACGAGAAGGTATATGAAACCAAGATGAAGCTGAAGAAGAGGTTGTTTGACAACATCCGCAAGCGGCTTCAGTCAGACATGCTGGAGAGGCATGTGAGCCCCCGTACACTCATGAATATCAGTTCTCACCTCAATGAGAAGGCGCTGACAATAGGTTTTGCCCGCCGGTTTGCAACATACAAGAGGGCCAGCCTCCTGTTCCGCGATCTTGACCGTCTTTCGAAGATTGTCAACAACCCGGAAAGGCCGGTGCAGTTCATATATGCCGGCAAAGCCCATCCGAATGACGGGGGAGGCCAGGACCTCATCCGCCGGATCAATGAGATCTCGCAGATGCCGCAGTTTGCCGGGAAGGTGCTCTTTCTTGAAAACTATGACATGGAGATGGCAAGATACCTTGTACGCGGCGTCGATATCTGGCTGAACACTCCCACCAGGCCTCTTGAGGCGTCAGGCACCAGCGGCGAAAAGGCTGTCATGAACGGAACCATTCACTTCAGTGTACTCGACGGATGGTGGGTTGAAGGATACCATGCCTTCGCCGGCTGGGCGCTGCCGAAGAAAAGAACCTATACCAACCAGGATCTGCAGGATGACGTTGATGCCGAGACTATATACAACATGCTCGAGTATGAGATCATTCCGGCATACTACTCAAAGGATGAGGACGGCATACCGCGCGAGTGGACCAGCTACATCAAGAACACAATGGTCAAGGTAGCCCCGGAGTTCACAACCCGGCGTATGATGAATGACTACATGAACCGGTTCTACAAAAAGCTGTGGGAGAGAAGCAGGCGCGTCACCGCTGACAACTATGCACTTGCACGGGAGCTGGCAGCATGGAAGAGCAACATATCAAGAGTCTGGGATGACATCGAGATCGTAAGGTTTGATGTCAAGGGTTCTGAAAAGAATGTCTACCGCTCCGGTCATACATATACCACGGAGATCATCCTCGATATAAAGAGCATTCCTACGGAAAACGTAGGGGTTGAACTGGTGGTCAACCGGCAGGCAAAGAACGGCGAGCACGTCTTCTTTACAGCCAAGGAGTTCAAGCCCCTGAACCGCAAGAAGGGAAGGGTTATCTACAGTGTGGACTTCCAGCCGGAGATGGCAGGCACCTTCTTCTACGGTATACGTATCTATGCCAAGCACAGTGAGCTGCCGCACAGGCAGGACTTCTGCCTGCTGAGGTGGGTTGACTGATTTTACCGTACCAGCCGCTTGCAGCTCCGCAGCCCGGGGTGCAGGCAGTGGTTCTGCCAGATTTGCCTACAGGTCCATGATTGTCCTGATCCTCTCCTGCAGGAGCACAATGGCTGTTCTTGCAGGGAGGTACAGTTTCAGGTGATGCGGAGCAGTGACCCCGTAGTGCCCCTGGTCAGGCTGTGAGAAGTATGTCTGGGCGGTGTCTATCCGGCCCTGTCCGCCGAACAGCGGATCATCAGTGTCAAGGATGATCCTGAATTTTCCCTTTATAGGAATACCGTAGCCGGTAAAGGAGATTGACGGATTAAAGTTCATTACAGTGACAAGGTCACCACGCTTGAATGCGATAATCTTGTCAGCGTTGTTGACTGACAGTGTCTCTGTCAGCTGAAGCTGAGGCAGGCCGTGCCTGTTGCCGGTCTCCACCATTGCCCTGTCGAACTCATTCAGGAAGCGGTACTTCAGCAGTTCGTCTTCAGCCAGACTCCATTGCCTGCGTGCGTACTTATAGCTCCAGCCGTTACCCTCCCTGGGGAAATCGATCCATTCGGGGTGGCCGAATTCATTGCCCATGAAGGTGAGGTATCCGCCTCCTGCAGCCATGAAGGTGAAGAGCCTTATCATTTTATGGAGCGCCACAGCCCTGTCAATTATCAGGCTCGGCGTCAGGAGGCTCATAGAGGTGTACATCTCCTTATCAGCCAGCCTGAATATCAGTGTCTTATCACCCACCAGCGCCTGGTCATGAGATTCACAGTATGACACAACACGCTCCTCAGCGCGGTGCTGGGTGAGTTCATGAAGCAGGTATCCGAGATCCCAGTCTTCATCAGGGATCTCCTTCACCATCTTGATCCATATGTCAGGCACGCCCATGGCAAGCCTGTAATCAAAACCCATTCCTCCCGAGGAAACCGATGCCGCCAGCCCCGGCATTCCGCTCATCTCCTCTGCCACGGTAGTGGCGTCGGGGTTGAATTCATGAATGAGCTTGTTGGCAAGGGTCAGGTATGCAACTGCATCGGTGTCCTGGTTACCGTCAAAATACTGTTTGTACGAGACGAAGTTTGAGCCCAGTCCGTGGTCATAGTAAAGCATGCTGGTGATGCCGTCAAACCGGAATCCGTCAAACCGGAATTCTTCGAGCCAGTATTTGCAGTTTGACAGCAGGAAATGGTTGACCTCCGGCTTGCCGTAGTCAAAGCAGAGCGAGTCCCATGCAACGTGCTTCCTTCTGGCACCGGTGTGAAAATACAGCCCGGGATCACCGTCAAGGAGACCTAGCCCCTCCAGGATATTTGCAACGGCATGCGAATGCACGAGGTCCATTATGACCCTGAGGCCCATACCATGAGCTGTATCGATAAGCTCCTTAAGATCATCGGGAGTGCCGAAACGGGACGAGGGGGCGAAGAGGCTGGAAACATGATAACCGAAGGAGCCGTAATATGGGTGCTCCTGGATTGCCATAAGCTGTATTGTGTTGTACCCCAGGTTCCTGATGCGGGGCAGTACGTTTGAAGTAAACTCACGGTATGTACCCGTTCTTTCTTCTTCCGTAGCCATACCCACATGTGCCTCATAAACCAGCAATGAAGAGGGCGGGGGAGGTGCCGGGTGCTTCATCACATATCCGTCGGCAGGTTGCCATACCTGGGCAGTGAATATCTTGGTCACGTCATCCTGGACCGCCCTGGTTACATAGGCCGGAATCCGTTCGCCGTGTCCGCCCTTCCACCTCACAAACAGTTTGTAAAGGTCGCCGTGTGACAGCATATCCTCGCTGAACTCCCCGATCCAGTCGCCGTTTTCATGCCTGTGCAGTGCATAGCGTTCATCTTCCTTCCAGTCGCTGAATGTGCCTGTGAGTGTTATTGAGGTGGCATTCGGGGCATGTTCCCTGAATACCCATCCCTCTTGTGATCGGTGAAGTCCGTACCAGTGGTGGCCGTTTGCATAGTCAGTGAGCGGCCGCCCCCCGGTAAACAGGCTCTCACGTTCACCGATGTAGGTGAGCCTCGCCTCTATGACTTCCCGGAAGGGATCAAGCCACGGATCAATATTGTAGTACCTTTTTTTCACTTCGATATTCTTACACCAAGATACAAAAAGGTATTGTCAAACAGGAATCATTTCTGCCTGTTATTAATATCCGGCTGACTGACCTGCCGGAAAGATACCCCTTCGCTTTAACGGTTCTGCAGTCCGGTGAATGATATCTTCTGCCTGATTGACACTGGTCTTCCGTTCGCGTCCGTCAGGTTGACTGTAATTTGATAATCCCCTGCATCATCAGGACTCCGGAACTCACACCGGTATCTTCCCGTACTGTCACTGCGGAGGTCGCCCTTCCAGAAGGCGGTGTTCCTGAAATCAGGGATCCGTGAGGAGGCCGGATCATCATTGTCACCGTGACCGGGAATTATGAAAGGGGTGGCCTGATCATGCATCCTGAAGGGGAACCTTAGAGCTCCTGACGGAAGGGGGCTTTCACTGAATGTTCCTTTGCGGGTTATCACGCTGACAATACCCGGAAAAACAATA
>JAKAXP010000072.1 GCA_021816545.1 Bacteroidota bacterium | reverse complement strand
CACAGCATTTTTAATCTATCTTTAGTACTGGTTTAACCTTAAACCTGTTCCTATGAAATACCTTAACCTTCTCCTGTTCGCCGGGATGGTCGTTATGAACTACCTGGCCAATGCTCTCCCCCTGAACGGAAAAACCACCGGGGCGCTCTCTGATGCCTATCCGAACCTGTTTGTGCCGGCAGGCGTCACGTTTTCAATCTGGGGGATTATTTATATCCTCCTTGTCACTTTCTGTGTCATCCAGTTCACCACATCTCACCAGGCTGTCATCACGCGTATGGGGTGGCTGTTCGGCTTAAGCTGCATTTTCAACGCACTGTGGATTGTGGCCTGGCATTATGAGCGGCTGCCCATGTCACTCATTCTCATGCTGGGACTGCTGGTCTCACTCATATGGATCAACTTTTTCATCAGGGACCTGCCGGCCGGCTTCATCAAGGCTGCCTTCGGGATATACCTCGGGTGGATCTGCATAGCAACAATCGCTAATGTTACAGCGCTTCTTGTCAACTATGGCTGGGGCGGCTTCGGGATCAGCGAAGAGACCTGGACCATTATCATGATTGCCGTCGGTGCACTTCTGGTTTCACTTACAATATGGCGTCTTGACAATCCCTTCATCGGGCTTTCAGTGGTCTGGGCATTTGCCGGGATAATGATAAAGAGGCAGGCCGATTACCGGGTGATCCTGGTGACGGCAGCAATCGCCGCTGCTGTTGTGGCAGCAGTCCTGGTTGTTATCTTTTTCAGGAAACGGCTTGGGTTGGCCTGACAAGGCAATTCGTGATTTGCGGTATCCGGGTACGGCAGGCAGGTTTTACCGGCTGCGTGTACGGCATTGCAAATAAAACATTTTACATGATCAGGTGTTTATGAAGTAACATGGGCAATCTGTTAGCATAATTGCAATGAAAATAAACAACAACTCTGAGATCTTCGCACCGGAGGTGCAGGTGGAAGGTGCAAGCAATGTCAGGATGAAAATCCTCATCGGCCCCGATGACGGTTCGGGCAATATAATCATGCGTCATTTCTTCGTTGCCCCCGGAGGAAACACCCCGTTTCATAACCACAATTATGAGCATGTGATTAAGGTCGAGAAAGGGCGTGGCATTGCAGTCGATGAAAAGGGCGTTGAGCATGAGGTTGCCGAGGGTCAGAGCCTCTTTGTCCGGCCGGGCGACCTGCACCAGTTCAAAAACCCGTTCGGGGAGAACTTCGAGTTCCTCTGCATTATCCCCAACCCTTCAAAACAGTAATAGAAATCTCACTGCTGCCTGTTGGCTCCCCCATCAGTCCGGCCACTTGCGGATATGACCCATCGGGCCATCCATTTTCGCTCGCCGCTCTCCAGACTTATTTTGTAATATGCTGCGATAGTCATAACTTTCGGCTTGGAATCCATTAAACACATACCCTATGACATCACATGAAATTGACTATCGCATATTCGGCGATGACATTCAGTTTGTAGAGATTGATCTTGATCCGAATGAAACAATAGTTGCCGAAGCCGGAACCATGGTTTACATGGAGCAGGGGATAACCTATGAGACCAGGATGGGTGACGGCGCATCGCCTGACCGCGGGGTGATGGACAAGCTCTTCCAGGCCGGATCCAGGCTCCTAACCGGTGAATCACTTTTCCTGACCCACTTCACCAACATGGGATCGGTGAGAAGCAAGGTAGCCTTTGCTGCACCTTACCCGGGAACAATCATCCCCATTGACCTTCGCACCGTAAACGGCAATATTATTGTGCAGAAGGACGGGTTCCTCTGTGCTGCCTACGGCACGAAGCTGTCAGTGACCCTGAACCGCAAGCTGGGCGCCGGGCTCCTCGGTGGTGAGGGATTCATACTGCAACGCCTTGAGGGCGATGGCAAGGCATTTGTCCATGCCGGCGGAACAGTCATCGAGAGACAGCTCAACGGTGAAACGCTGCGGATTGATACAGGATGTATAGTTGCTTATGAACCTTCACTTGACTTTGATATCGAGACCAGCGGCAGCCTGAAGACAATGGTCTTCGGAGGTGAGGGGATCTTTCTGGCAACCATGCGCGGGACAGGAAAGGTATGGCTTCAGAGCATGCCCATACGCAAGCTTATACGTGCTCTCTCACCCATGGGTCCCAACCGTGGCAAGGAGGCTCAGGGCCTGCTCGGAAACCTGTTCCAGTAGCGACTGCCGGCCTCTGGCTCCGGACCGCCGGAATGCGGACTGCCGGTTGCTTACCGCCGACTTCTACAAAACACGGCAGGTCTTGCCATAACAGACGGTCTCCGGTTCACCGCGCCGCTGGAGGGAGTTTGCCGTGACTGTGCCCCACGGCAGCGGTTCCCTGGTAGTATACAGATAAAACAGATCCTCAGTAAGAAGTACATTTATATTGTAGAAATCTGACTGGTATGGTCTTCGGTAAACCCCAGTGGTGATATCACCTCCCGTGAGCAGTGCAACCCTTGTCAGTGCTGTCTCTGCCAGGCTCACACCTGACGGTACGGGATGATCAAACCACGAGGCATAAATCCTCTGAAAATCTTCGGCGTCAGATTCAATCCAGCGTCCGTCATCATCTCGGAACGACCTGACATGATCAGCCAGGGTTTTCATCATATCGCCCCATGAAGGGTCACTCTCATAAAGCATGCTGACCGCCAGCAGCAAGGCCGCGGCATCGGACAGGTAACCCTGCTTCTGCAGCACGCCGTCGTAGTATGAATGGGCCAGTGAGGCACCGTCCCAGAACGTTTCAATCAGCTTCCATGTCAGTGCTGCTGCCCTGGCCTCCAGCTCAGGCCTGTCAAGCATGCGGCCGGCCTGTGCCAGGGCCACAGCTGTAAGGGCATTAAGGCCGCTCAGGATCTTGTCGTCACAGGAGGGCTGGCTGCGCTGCTTCCTCACCCTCAGCAACTTCTCTTCGATGTCATCAACCTGCCCTGCATTCTTCCTTACAAGATGATTAAGCCCCTCGAAGTTACCCCGCTCAGTTACGTCATAAACTTCGCTGAACCTGCCCATCTCATCCGGAGTCAGCAGCGCAGCCAGCTCAGCCATGCTCCAGAGGTAGGTTGCACCCTCCTCATGGTCCGTGTCGGCATTGAATGCGGTGATATGCATCCCGTCGTGCAGGAAGGTCTCATCCAGGCACTGCACGATCTTTTCCGCCATTGCCCGGTAGCGTTCCGTTCCCGTCACCCTTGAGGCAAGTGAGTAGCTCCAGAGTGCCATCGCCTGGTCATAAAGCATCTTTTCAAAGTGTGGAATGGTCCATTCGCGGTCAACGCAGTAACGGAAGATGCCACCCTGCAGGTGGTCATTCAGTCCTCGCATCATCATCGCGTCAAGCGTTGCGGTTACCATTTCATTGAGTAGAGACTGTTCCTCAGCTTTGCCTCCCGGGTAGCCTGCGGTACCGGTCTCCATCAAGGGATCCGCTCCGCTTTCATCGGTTGCCATTCTGTAGAGCATGAAAAGCAGTGTTGAGTGAGGCGGGAACTTCTGGCCGAAACCAAAACCGCCTTTCTCACTGTCAAAAAACTCCGACAGGTTTTCAGCCAGTCGGTCAGCATCTGTATGAGGGGCCTCCTGTTCAGGCATATTGAACGGAACAATCCGGTCAGCCTGTTTTTCGAGGAAATCAATCACAGCCCTGGAAATATCAAGAAGGGAATAACGGTTTCCTGCGGTGCGGGCTGGTGCATATGTAAGTGCATGTAAAGGCTTAAGATCATGGGTGAGAAAAACATTCAGAGGCCATCCTCCGCTGCCTGTCTGTGCCTGTATGAATGTCATCAGGTATTGGTCAATGTCTGGCCGCTGTTCACGGTCAATCTTAACCGAAATGAAATTTGAATTCAGAAAATCAGCAGTCTCCGGGTCAGAAAAGGCTTCTGCTGCCATCACATGGCACCAGTGACAGGTTGCATAGCCTACCGAAACCAGCAAGGGTTTCTTCGCGGCAGCTGCACAGGCAAGAGTCTCACTGCTCCATTCCTGCCACCAGACCGGATTACCTGCATGTTGCCTCAGGTAGGGTGACGAGGAACTGCCAAGGTTATTCCTGCTCCATGAAAAGGTGCCGGCGCCGGGGTTTGTCATCATTCAGAATCCTTCCATTTCACGTTCACTATGATCTCGTTTCGCCTGCCGAATGGCTGGAAGGGCGGATTGTAACCCAGGTACCTGAAGTTGCCGTACCACCCGATCCCTTTTTCACTGAGCAGCGATTTGAGTTTTTCCGAATATTTGACAATGTCCCTGTCAGAAGCATAACCGCCAAAGCGGATCGCCGCAACGTACACATCTTCTGTTCGTTCGAGCTTAACTTCCGGATCATCCGGTGCCGGAAGTGACTCCTCAGTGTAGGCAGATGGCATAACGAAGCTCATCGAAGCCTCATTCATATCCATATGCACCGGCGATGTCATCGAGATCTTCGTGTCTGTTTTATTTCCGCCGAAGATATATCCGGCCAGTTTACTGAACCCCGGATATGCCAGTTCCCTGTATGTTTTTGAGTCTGAATATACCGTGGCCAGGATGGCTGAAGGGTAGAACCTTATTTCAAATTCCTTCTCCTGTCTGACAACGGTGTATTTCTGCTTTTCAGTTTCTCCAAATGCCATGACTGTAAATGATTGCAGCGCCATGAGCGCCGATACTGTTAATATTACCTGCCATATTTTTTTCATTGACCGGTTGATATGGTTTATTGAACATTAAACAAACAGGCAGGCAGATAGTTTACCGGGCCCGACTTACCCATTCCCGGGAAACCGGAAAGAAGGAGTGACCATGCCCTGAAATACCCTTCGGTGAGCCCTGATGAAGTCTGCCCGGTCTGCAATTAGTGCTATAAAACATATAAGACATCAACCCGGCAAATAATTCCGATGGGTAATTTTGAGTTAGTATATAACTTGATCAGTTACCGTATTAATTCTGTTTATACCGCCACATTTAAAATAATCCCTTAAATAATCTCTTAATTATTCTGATCTATGAAAAAGCTATTTCTTGGCCTGCTGGCCGGACTGCTGCTGCTGAATCTGTCCGCACAGGACCTCGTGCCTTATTTCAACCCTATCGGCAAGGACTGGGGGTATTGCGACTGGTATAAGAAATCAGTCATCTTTCCCCAGTTTGAGGAGGCCGGCCTGTTCTATAACGCCCTGGCAATTGTCAGGGACAACGGCTTGTACGGCGTGATAAACCCACGGGGACAGTTCGTTGTGGAGTGCAAATACAAAAAAATCTACCCATTCAGTGAAGGTTTTGCTGCTGTCCTTTCAAAGGATGACAGGATAGGATTCATTGACAGCTATGGTGAAGAGGTAGTGCCGTGTAAATATGATTACGACAAGTATGATAAATTCCGC
Organism: Bacteroidota bacterium; assembly: GCA_021816545.1. GTDB lineage: Bacteria > Bacteroidota > Bacteroidia > Bacteroidales > VadinHA17 > SR-FBR-E99. The sequence continues at coordinate 4,872 of JAKAXP010000072.1, read as the reverse complement.
TTCTCAGAGGGGAGGGCATTCATAAAGTCAGGCGACCGGTACGGTTATGTTGACGTAAAGGGAAATCAGGTAATTGATTTCAAGTTCACCTCTGCCCGCGATTTTCATGACGGCTTTGCCATTGTATTCCGTCCGGATGAGGGTGCAGCATTCATCGATCCCCAGGGAAAGATCATTGCTGACCTGAAGGATTACACATATTTCGAGGAGTACAGAGAAGGTCTTGTGGGAGCCACTAAAGGAAAGAAGCAGGGGTTCCTCGATAAAACCGGAAAGGTGGTGATACCGTTTGACTTCACAAGCGTCACAGTCTTCTCCGAAGGCCTTGCCTTTGTCAAGGACGGTAAGAAACAGATGTTCATTGACAAAACCGGCAAACCGGTAATAAACCTCAAGTGCGATGAAATGTACTATACGGTTTTCAGTGACGGGCTTGCAAATATCGAAAAGGATGATTTGGTCGGATTCATTGACAAGACCGGCAAAATGGCCATTCCTTTCAAGTACGAGAGTGCCGGTGATTTTAAAAACGGATGGGCCCTGGTAAGCAGGTCGGATATGGAGGGGAATAACTTTGTAACATATTCCGGAATTATCGACAAGACTGGCAAACAGGTCCTGCCCATTGCCTACAAAGTGTTGAATGATGATGAGGTCCTGCCCGGCTGGCTGCTCTACACATACGAAGATCCGGTTTATACCTATGTGAACTTCAACGGAGTCAGCTACTCGGATGTCTACAGGCAGTACACAACAGTGGCTTCCGTTGAGGAGCTCTTCAAGCCTAAGGCCGAAGACTACCCAAAGTACATCATTGGCAACTATGCCAACTTCGATATGACAGACCAGAACGGAAACAGGTACAGGTCACCGCTGAACAACTTCGGCGAATATTTCCGCATCACAGACCAGGGCAATGGAATCGTGAAGCTTGAATTCAAGCAGGAGGCCACACTCGACGGGCTTGTGGGTGACGGTTACCTCCATACCTTCACCGGGACGTTTGACTTCACTGTTTCCTACGGTGACCTGGGCTCAACCGGCTTTACAATGGGCAAGATTGAAAAGGAAGGATTCATCCTCAACAACCCGCAGGGAATAGTAAAGGTCGAAACCGGGGTGGAGTCAGCCTGGGGCATTTACAAGGTAAAGGCTGATGAGCTGACGATCTACGTAAATATGGCTGACGGAAAAAACTACACCATCAGGGGCAAGAGAGACTATACAAACTGATCAGGTATTTGTACTGATGTCTGCTGCGATCCGGCCGGCATCAGGCACCTGGCAGAACCTGCCGGTGAGGTTATTCACCCGAATATTTGCTGTATTCGGCTATTTTCTGCTCCAGCCTCTTCTCCAGATACTCGTTGGCGCCGTGAAGGGCCTTGAGTATCTGCTGGGCATCGTACAGGAAATCCCTTATATGGCTTTTGGTCCAGCTCTTAGGCGGCGCCTGGAGATTGGTTATCCGGTCAGCCAGCTTTACTGCTCCTGCCTCACGCGGACACTTCCTTATCTTCGCAAGGCTGTCTGACAGCCTGTAATCCTTAAGGAGTTTCGGGTCACCTGTCAGCGCCCATACACCGTCGGCAATATCCTTTCCGAAGACCATTTCAATCTCCTGGCGGGTGGTCTGAGTGTCCTCTATCGTGTCATGAAGCAAGGCCAGCTGAAGGGCATATCCGAGGTCAAAACCGTGAGTCTTGCGGGCAGCCATGAAAATCTCCATTGCAACATTGCTCAGATGAACAACATAAGGGATTTTCGATCCTTTTACCTTCTGCGCACCGTGTTTTTCCGCTGCAAATTTTATTGTCTCCTGATAAATTGTCTGAATATCAGCCATATAGAGTTGAAGAGTTAGACTGGTTGAAGATAATGAAAAATTTGCTGACATTTTACAGAACAAAAAAAGTCATTATTCGAAATCTTTAGAACACGGTCATTGTAGTTTTTTTGCAAAGCCTGATTACCAGGCCGCGATACCGGCATCCTGGATTTATTTTCGGGGTCGTACTTCCCAGTCTTTACTTGACTTGCCTCGTCCCGGTACCTAACTTTACATTGAGAAAATGAAACCATGAAAACAGTGAAATCTTTTTGTGCCTTTGCTGCTCTGATTGTATTGCAGCTGAACGGATGCGGGCAGGATTATCCTTACCTTGACAATCCGGGTAATCTTTCTGCATTGAAACCGGGAAGCGGAATTACCGCCCCTGTTACAGTCACCGTTATCTATGACAATTATGTTCATTCTGAAGGAATGAAGTCTGACTGGGGATACTCGGCAATAATTGAAGGACTTGATAAGACTATACTTTTCGATACAGGTACCAAACCGGAAGTTTTCAGTTCAAATTTCCTGAAGACAGGAATTGGTGCACAATCAATAGGTCTCCTGGCATTTTCACATGAGCATCAAGACCATATGGGCGGATTCTCTGCATTTTCCGCAATGAAAACCGGCATACCTGTGATAATTCCACATTCATTTAGCCGTTCGGTCATATCCTCGCTGGCAAAAGAAGGCTATAAACCCCTCCTCGTCAGGGATGCCGCCATGATATGCAATAACCTGTACACATCCGGGGAGTTTGATTTTCAGATTGCCGAACAGTGCCTGGTACTCGACACAAGGGATGGACTGGTTGTAATGACCGGCTGTGCCCATCCTGGAATAGTGAGGATGCTCACGGAGATAAAGCAGACATTCAACAAGAATATCATTGCGGTTTTCGGGGGTTTCCATCTGATGGACAAATCCAGGTCTGAAATGGAGGAGATCATCACAGGTATGAAATCGCTTGGCGTGGTAAGGTGCGGTGCCACACACTGCACAGGTGAAATGCAGATCGGGATGTTCCGTGAGGCCTTTGGCGAAAACTATTTTGAACTGGGTGCCGGGAATAAAATAATTTTCAACTGAATCTTCCCGGAACCATTCTCCGCAGGCTGCCCCCGGAACAATTAATTGCGGTTTCATGTTTCTAATGTATGGGAGGTACTGTTTTATATGACGGTGAGTGTGGCTTCTGCAGCAGCCAGGTGAGGTTCATCCGCAGGCATGACAGGAGGAACCAGTTCCGGTTTGTGCCGTTGCAGTCGGAGGAGGGGAGGAATATGCTTCGGTCTTCAGGACTCCGTGAAGATGACCCTGACACGGTGGTTTATGACAGCGGTGAAGGGATTGAGGTTCGTTCGTCAGCGGTGCTGAAAATAGTGGGTGAACTTGGCGGGGCATGGCGCCTTGCAAAGGTATTGCTGCTCATCCCTTCCGGCTTTCGTGATTTTTTCTACCGGCTTATAGCGCGCAACCGGCACCGCCTGACTGCGGGAAGCAGAAGCTGGCCATAAGCCGGATACCCCTGACAAAGGTGAATCCCCCGTTACTGCCGCCAGCAGAGTCAGGCAGTCTGGGGATAGTTACCCTCGAAATGAACCTCGCATGTTCCGGCTGCTGATCATTTTCCACATCAGCGACAATGAACCTGGTCTGCAGATTAATTTACATGGAATTTTTTATGCCCCGGGAACCGGAATCTGCTTAAATTGCATCAAATTATCAAAGCCATGATCCTTAGTACCTGCGGACTCAAATGCGATGAATGCGAGTTCTACAACAAAACCTGCGCCGGCTGCCGCAATGTCAGAGGCGCCACCTTCTGGGCAGTTGAAATGATGCCCTCGAAAGTATGCCCGCTGTACGACTGCGCTGTCAACAAGCGTGGTTATAAAGACTGCGGCGATTGTGCTGAGCTGCCATGCGCAACCTTCATGCAGATGAAAGACCCTGCCCTCTCTGATGAGGAACACCAGAGGATGATTGCTGTAAGGGTTGACCTGCTGAAGGCCGGGGCAAACTAACCTTTTCAGCCTCCCAGCCGGAAATGGAGGAAATCACACGAAAATCACTGCTTTACAAAAGCGGCCTCGGCTTCTGGTGTATCAATCATGTACAGGGATGCAGCCACGGATGCCGTTACCCTTGCTATGCCTGGATGATGGCACATTCACGCGGGCGCGTTGAAACCTACGACGACTGGTGCCATCCCAGCCTCGTAGCCAATGCTGAGGAACTCCTCAGAAAAGAGCTGGAGAGGATGAGAAACCGGCCGGAAAACATCCACCTCTGCCTGACAACTGATCCCTTTATGTACGGTTACCAGGAAGTTACCGGTCTGACCCTCCGGCTTGTCGAACTTATCAACTCATACGGAATAACCTGTTCCACCCTCACAAAGGGTATCATGCCGGTAGAACTGGCTGACTCCTCCAGGTTCTCTCCGGACAACACCCTGGGCATAAGCCTGGTATCCCTTAATGAAGATTTCAGGAAGAAATGGGAGCCCGGTGCTGCCCCGTACAGCAACCGTATTGGAGCCCTGCGCGAACTTCACGACCTGGGCTGCACAACATTGGTGCACATCGAACCGTATCCCACACCCAACATCATCAACCAGAACCTGTCTGAGCTCCTTGAGACAGTTGAATTTGCTGATGAGATCTGGTTCGGTGGATGGAACTACAATAATATTGTCAAAGAGTATGCGGATTACAAGAAATTTTACGATGAGCAGTCGGCCATAGTCAGCCGCTTCCTCTCGACACGCCTAAAAATACTGAAATGAAAAAATGCTTCGCCATCCTGGCGTTGCTGACCCTGCTGATCGCCAACAGCCAAGCCCAGGAGAAGGTCCGAAAATCGGTCTTCGGTGCAAACACCGGTGTATCAATTCCATATATGGAGTTCGCCAAAAAAACATTCCGGTATGATGCCGGATTTGCTGCACCGGGACCAAATATCGGGGCCGAGTACATGTATTACGGCAAGGTTCTTGGCTTCTCCTCGGGTATCGGGTATTCAAGAGATCG
>JAKAXP010000071.1 GCA_021816545.1 Bacteroidota bacterium | reverse complement strand
AGCAGCGGTCTCCTTACATGTCCTCCGTAAAGGCCCAGGTGATCCATTGCGACCTTCAGTGCCGGCACGCCCCACCTGGCAGTCACTGCGCTGTTCAGCGGGATTATGCTGTGTTGCAGCTCTCTAACCCGGGTCATATCGCCTGCGGCGAAAGCCCTGAAGATGTCAATACAGTGTCCGGGGGCAATGTTCGCGCTGGCCAGTATACCACCGACGGCACCCGTGGAGAGGGCAGGCAGCAGGAAACCGGCCCCGCCGGCCAGTACCTGGAATCCCGGCCTGACGGCACCCAGCACCTCCCCCATCTTGACCACATTGCCTCCTGACTCCTTCAGACCGATGATATTCGGATGTTCAGCCATGGCTATGATCATCTTCGGGGTCATGTCAATACCCGTGTTGGCAGGCATGTTGTATACAAGCACCGGCACCGGCGAGGCGTCCGCCACATCAAAGTAGTGCCTGACCAGTTCGTCCTGGTTCATGTTGCCCTTGTAGTACGAAGGGTTGATTACCAGCGCGGCGTGAGCACCCTCCGCGGCGGCGGCCCTGGTCAGGGCGATTGTCTCGCGGGTGCTCTGGCAGCCGGTGCCGGCAAGAAGAATCCGGCCTTCCGGCAAGGCTTCACGGGCAGCTGCAATAGCCTTTATCTTTTCTGTCTCGGAAAGCATCACCTGCTCACCGTTGGAGCCAAGAATCAGAAAGCCTGCCAGGTCATACTGCGATAGTCTTTCAATGTTGAACCTTATCCTGTCAGGAAGAAGGTTCTCATCCCTGTCAAATGATGTTGGCAGCGGAGGAAAAATTCCTTTTAAATCAACTGAAGTCATACGTTATAATTTGAATATCATTATAATCTGTTTTGCGTGTTTACCCGGAGGGCCATGGCCGGCGTTGTCACCCGCCACAGGCCGGAGACGACAAGGGGCTTGGTACTCACCTGGGATTTCCGGCCGGAGATGCTGTGCTCATCGAGTATGGCCGGGCTGAAGGGGCCGTACCCCTCTCCGGGTCAGGCTGGCTGCTCATTGTGAATTCCAGTGTGCCGCCGGCGGTCAGCTGCTCATGAGTAACGTAATTCACATCAAGCTTTTTACCGTTGATACGTGCACCTTTCACATAGAGATTCTCACTGCTGTTTTCAGGTGCGCTGATAACCAGTTTTTTGCCGTCGGGCAGGGTGACTGTTGCCTTCCTGAAGAGCGGCGAGCCAAGGACATACTCACCGGTCCCGGGCGTAACCGGGTAGAACCCGAGTGCGCTGAAGACATACCATGCAGAGGTCTGGCCGTTATCCTCATCACCGCAGTAACCGTCAGGGGTGTAGTTGTAAAGCCTGTCCATCACCTGGCGTACTCTCATCTGGGCTTTCCACGGCTCAGGTGTATAATTATAGAGGTAAATCATATGCTGTATAGGCTGGTTGCCATGAGCATAGTTACCCATATTCATTATCTGCATCTCGCGGATCTCGTGTATGGGGAAGCCATAGTATGAATCATCGAATACCGGCGGCACAACAAAGACTGAATCAAGCATCCGGGCCATCTCCCTGTCGCTTCCCATCAGTCCGGCAAGGCCGGCCACATCATGGAAGACGCTCCAGGTGTAGTGCCAGCTGTTCCCCTCTGTGAAGGCATCACCCCATTTGTACGGGCTGAAAGGTGACTGAAAGGTTCCATCGAGGTTTCTTCCCCTCATCAGTTTGCTCTCCCGGTCAAATACATTTTTGTAGTTCTGAGCCCTGGCGGCGTAAAGATCAATCTCCTCCTGCGGCCTGCCCAGTTCCTGTGCCATCTGCCACAGACACCAGTCAGCATATGCGTATTCAAGAGTACGTGCGACGTTTTCGTTAATACCGGCATCATAAGGTACATAGCCGAGGCGGTTATAGTATTCGGCACCGTACCTTCCGACCGATTCCACCGGACCCTGGCCAAGAGTGTTTTTCACCATGGCATTCCAGAGGGTGTCAATTGCATATCCCCTGATTCCCTTGAGGTATGCATCGGCGATGAGTGATGCCGAGTTACTGCCTATCATGCAGTTCCTGTGACCCGGACTGGCCCATTCAGGCAACCAGCCGCTCTCAAGGTATGCATTCACAAGTCCCTCCATGATCTGCGCACTAATATCCGGGTACATGAATGTTATCAGTGGCATGGCAGCCCTGAATGTATCCCAGAAGCCGTTGTCGGTGAAGAGCCGGCCTGGAAGTATCTTACCGTTGTAAGGACTGTAATGGACTATTCTTTCAGCGCTGTCAATCTCGTAAAACATGCGTGGAAAGAGGAGGGTGCGATATAATGTGGAATAGAAGGTGCGCACCTGGTCGTCAGTGCCTCCTTCGACTCTGATGCGCCCAAGTTCGGTGTTCCACCGTTCCCGTCCGGCATCACGGACAGCGTCAAAGTCCCTGCCGCCGGTTTCACGTTCAAGGTTGAGAACGGCCTGCTCCGGGGAGATAAATGACGAGGCCACCCTGGCAGTAACCGTCTCACCCCTCCCTGTGCGGAAACCGATGACTGCCTGTGCATGGTCGCCCTCCAACTCCGTCACTCCGGGGAACAGCCTGCCGTCAAGCGCCACTGACCAGAAATCAAACGGCCGGTCAAACTCGATTACAAAGTAGTTATGGAAGTTTTCAGGTACCCCTCCGTGATTATTCCTGCAGTAGCCTGTCACCCTCCTTTCACCGGGGTTGACCTTTACCATTGATCCCCCGGCAAAGGCATCAATAACCACCGCCGAGGAGTCATTCCCGGGGAAGGTAAAGCGGAAGATGGCAGCCCTCTCTGTGGGCGTCAACTCCGCAGTGACATCATAGTCAGCAAGGTAGACGCTGTAGTAGTATGGCTTTGCAACCTCTGCCTTGTGCGAAAACCATGATGCACGTTCCTGTTCTGAAAGCCTGTTGCAGCCGGTGACCGGCATCAGGGAGAATGCGGCATAGTCATTAATCCAGGGGCTGGGCTGGTGGGTCTGCTTAATGCCCACAATTTTATGATCATCATAGGTATAACCCCATCCGTTGCCATTCTCGCGGGTCTGAGGAGTCCAGAAATTCATCCCGAACGGGAGAGCCACGGCCGGATAAGTGTTACCATGTGAGAGGAGGTACTCTGAGTCGGTACCCATCAGGGTGCTGACAAGATCAGCCGGCTCTGCCGCCGGATTCTGCATCAGGCTGTCACCCTGCCGGTTGCATCCTCCTGCTGTTATGATCAGGACGGCTGGCAGAAGCACCCTTGCAATTGCCCGGAATGAGTTAAACAAACCGTTCATTATCACCTTATTAATCATGTTAATACTACTCATAATGTATTTTCTTCCAGGGTTTTACTGCGGGTCAACATCTGCATGTATACGAAGCAGTCCCCTTCTGGCCGATTTAAGCTCGGCTTCCATCTCCCGCCGTACCATTTCCTTAACCTTTGAAGGCGAAAGGGTGCTGTCTATCTTTATCATAATTGTCTTTATATACCACTTCTGCACCTGCATAACCATCGGAAACTCCGGTCCCAGCACGTGGTTCCCCAGGTAGCGGCGAAGTGTCTCAGCCAGCCGTGCTGAAGTGGCATTCAGTTCATCCAGGTCACGGTGCTTCAGTGCAATCCTGATGATCCTTGTAAAAGGCGGATAGCCGAACAAAGCCCGCTCCTCGAGCTGTGCGGTGCTCATCGACCGGTAGTCGTGCTTCAGCACATGCCGGAGGATCGTGTTTGCAGGATCAGCCGTCTGAATTATAACCTTGCCGCGCCGTGTCCTGCGCCCTGCCCTTCCGCTCACCTGTTCCATCAGCTGGAAGCTTCGCTCATGTGCCCTGAAATCAGGGAAATGCATCATATTGTCGGCATCGAGGATCCCCACCACTGTCAGCCTCTCAAAGTCGAGCCCTTTGGAGATCATCTGGGTGCCTATCAGTATATCGGTTTCGCCTGCGGCGAAGCTGCCGAGGATGTCCGAAGCTGCATTCCGGTTTCTGACTGTATCCTGATCCATACGGGCCACCCTGGCCGAAGGGAAGAGCAGTTTTATCTCCTCCTCGATCTTTTCAGTGCCGAAGCCCATTGTTGAGATGTTCACCGATCCGCATTCCGGGCATTCCGATGGCAGTCTGACGCTTTTGCCGCAGTAATGGCATACCAGCCTGTTTATGCCTTTATGGTAGGTGTAGCTGACGGAGCAGTTCGTGCATGCAGGCACATGCCCGCAGTCAGAGCACATCAGGAACGGGGAGAAGCCTCTCCTGTTCTGGAAGAGTATGACCTGTTCTTCGCGCTTCAGCGCCTCCTCAACAGCCTCAAGGAGGCGTGGTGTGAAATGTGCCGTGGGTCCCTTCTTTTTCCCTCCCCTGCGGGTGTCAGCGATGATCATCTCGGGCATCATCACCTCGCCGAACCGCGTCATGAGCTCAACAAAACCGTATCTGCCGGCCAGGGCATTGTGATAGCTCTCCAGTGATGGCGTTGCTGACCCGAGCAGTGTCTTTCCGCCATGGAGGCGGGCAAGCATCATGGCAGCATCACGGGCGTGATAGCGTGGTGCGGGGTCATACTGCTTGTACGATGAGTCATGCTCCTCATCCACGATTATCAGCCCGAGATCGCTGAAGGGAAGAAAGAGTGATGACCTGACTCCCAATACGGCGCGCAGGCTCCCTTCGCTGACCTTTTTCCACACCTCGCGGCGCGCCGCAGGCGTCAGACGAGAGTGAAACACCCCTATGGCATTACCGAAATGCTTCCTGAGCCTTTCTATTATCTGGGTGGTAAGGGCAATCTCGGGCAGCATGTAGAGTACCTGCCTACCCTTATCAAGCTGCTCACGCATGAGGTGAATATATATCTCCGTTTTGCCGCTGGAGGTGACCCCGTGCAGGAGTACTGTATCCCGTTCAGCAAACAGTCTTCTGATTGAATCATGAGCATCACCCTGCACCCTGTTCAGCTCTGCCGGCATTACCGTCTCCGCTGCCTCAGCCTCAGGCTTCTCCTTCCTTTTGCGCTTTACCGGTCTTCCTGGCAGGTCCTCCGGCACGGGTATCGCTGCTTTCATCACCTCACCGGGGTATGCCATGTAATAATCCGAAATCCACATGAGGAAATCAGTGAGGCGCTCATTGAGAGCCGGTTCGCCAGGCAGCATTGAACCTATCTCCCTGGCAGAAAACTCTTCCGGCGGGTTGTCATGCACCTTCACAACCATGCCGGCTGTACTCTTGCTTTGCCCGAAGGGTACCGTCACCAGGCTTCCGCGCCGGACAGCATCACACATCTCCTCCGGAATGGCATATGTGAATGAGCCGCTGACGGCAACGGGGATGACGATATCTGCATAGAGTCTGTTCATGGCCTGAAACAGCGGCAAATTAAGAATAAATGGCAACAAAGGCCCGTGATGAGGTCTGATTTTATGAACGGAGAACCGATACAGAAGCCATCTGCCACCCTCGCTGGTGCCCCGGTGAATTCTCCTGAGGTTTTCAGGTCAGGGCTTGCTTAACCTTTACAGCAGCATCGGTGAAGGTGGATGCGGCAATGACTTTCAGCCCGGAGCTGTCAATAAGCTCTTTTGCCTCTTCGGCATTTGTTCCCTGAAGCCTGACTATCACCGGCACCTTTATGTCGCCGATCGTTTTGTATGCTTCTATGATGCCTGCAGCAACTCTGTCACACCTGACGATGCCTCCGAATATATTCACGAGTATGGCCTTTACGTTCGGGTCCTTAAGGATGATCCTGAATCCTGCCTCCACTGTCTTCGGGTTTGCTCCGCCACCCACGTCGAGGAAGTTTGCGGGTCTGCCCCCGGAGAGCTGTATCAGGTCCATGGTGGCCATGGCAAGTCCGGCTCCATTGACCATGCATCCTACGTCTCCGTCAAGCTTGACGTAGTTGAGGTTGCTTGCCGAGGCTTCGACCTCCGTCGGGTCCTCTTCGTTAAGGTCACGCATGGCTGCCAGCTCCGGGTGACGGTAAAGTGCATTGTCATCAAGGATCACCTTGCAGTCAACGGCCAGCACGCGGTCATCACTTGTTTTAAGCAGAGGGTTGATCTCCATCAGTGATGCATCAGAATTCACAAAGGATTCCCAGAGTCCCTTGAGGAATGTTACCATTTCGCGGTATGCCTTGCCATGCAGACCAAGGTTTGAGGCGATGGTTCTCATCTGGAACTCATGCAGGCAACAGGTTGCATCAACGGTTTCGGTAAAGAGTGCATCCGGATTGCGTGCAGCCACCTCCTCGATGTCCATTCCCCCCTCAGGAGAATATACAACGACATATGATGATTTCCTTCGGTCAAGAAGAAGTGAGAGGTAGAATTCCTTTATATCTGATTCTCCCTTGTAATATACATCACGTGCCACAAGCACCTTATGCACAACTTTTCCTGCAGGGCCTGTCTGGGGTGTGACAAGCGTCATCCCGAGCATGCGCGAGGTTACCTCAGCTGCCTCTTCCGGTGAGCGGGCAATCTTTACTCCTCCCCCTTTGCCGCGGCCGCCGGCATGGATCTGAGCCTTGATTACAAAGATCTCTGTACCGTATTTCTTCTTAAGTTCTTCGGCCACCATGGCAGCCTGTCCGGCCGTCTCGGCCACAAAACCCTCCTGCACTGCAACACCGTGTGCCTGCAGGATAGATTTTCCCTGGTATTCGTGAATATTCATGACAGGTAATAGGTTATGGTATGGGGTTATTGATGCATCATGTAAAAACAGGTATGTAATTTACTCTTTTTTATAATTATTTTCGCTAAAATTTTCATGAATGAGGAAGCTGACAAACGATGAACTGGACCGCAAGAGCGTGACGGAGTTCAGGGCTTCGGAGAAGTCGCCCTTCATCATAGTCCTTGACAGTGTACGCAGCCTCAACAATGTTGGGTCAATTTTCAGGACTGCCGATGCTTTCCTGGTGGAGGCGCTCTGGCTCTGCGGCATCACCGCCACCCCTCCGCACAGGGAGATACACAAAACGGCCCTGGGAGCCACTGAATCAGTGGAATGGAAATACTTCCCCGATACCCCTGAAGCGGTCAGGCAACTGAAGGAAAGGGGTTACTGTATTGTGTCAGTGGAGCAGGCAGAGGGGTCTGTTCCACTTGACCGATTTGTCACAGAACCGGGGAAGAGGTATGCCCTGGTATTCGGCCATGAAATCAAAGGTGTATCAGAAGAGGTGGTGAACCTGTCAGATGCCTGTATTGAGATACCTCAGTACGGCACCAAACACTCATTCAATGTTGCTGTCAGCGCCGGTATAGTGCTGTGGGAGCTGGCAGGCCGGACCAGGTGATGATTGAATGGAGAAACCGTCAGTTACCTGGCGGGCTCCACGGAGTGCAACATAATGAAAAACCCCGTTCCGCGTGGCGGAACGGGGTTTTTTGTTATTTGTCGCGTTATTACTTCGTCACTGCGATGAATGCGTCATCGGTGAAGTATTTTGCAAACTCGAGGTCTGTCTGTGCGTAGTTTTTCCAGTCGCTGTTGTAGCCAACTGCTTCGCGCAGGCCGCTGAGAACACCGTCCTTGTTGTCAAGGCGTGCTGCTATGACTGCCTTCAGGTATGAGGGAGCACCGCATTTGCACGGTTTGACTGCATCCATGGTGGTCTTTGCCTTGTTGACGTCACCCTTGAGAAGCTGTGCAAGTGCAAGGTTCATCGTGGGCTTGTCACCGAGCATGTTGACTGCCTGGTCATATTTGCCTTCGTGAATTGCGATGGTGCCAAGACCGAACTTTGATTCGGGGGTGGCAGCTGACATTGAGTTGAAGTATTCGGCTGCACCCTTGATGTCACCCTTGAGGAGAGCTGCAAAGCCCAGGTTATTCTTCACATTGTCATCATTCTTGAGTGCCTTGGCTTTCTCAAGAGCTACCATTGCATCATCAGCCTTGCCCATCTGGAGGTAAGCCCAGCCAATGTTGTTCCATGCGCGGAAGCACTTGGGTTCCTTTGCTGCAGCAAGCTGGTAATACTTGAGCATCTCGTTGGGGTCATTCGTCAGGGTGGCAGCATAGAGCATCTGCTCAAGGCTGAGTACTGACGGGTCACTCTTGATTGCAGCAAGGATCTCCTCATCGCTGAGGCCGATCAGGTTGACGTCAACAATAAGTTTCGACCTTCTCAGCTGGGGAAGAATCTGCTCAGCAAGTGATTCATATGCAGTTGACATGTTCTTGATCTCCTGTTCGCGGACAGCGGGATCCTGGTACATTGAGAGAACCCTGAGGATAAGCTCCTTGTCAGCTATTGAGGACTCCTGGACGAGGGCCTTGAAACCTTCCCAGTCTTCTGCGGTTGTCTGGGTTGAGAAGAGCTGAGCCAGTTCGGGGATCTTTCCGTACTCCTTCTGGAGATACTTCTCGGCAGCCTTGCCTCTGTCAACAGAGAGTTTTTCGTTGAGCGTAAGTGGACCGTCAGGAGAAGCATATGAGCTGTTTGTAACACCCTTGACCTGCATCCTTTCGTTCTGCATGACGAGTGCAATGTAATCCTTGAGAGCCTGGATATCAGCAGCCTTCAGTTCTGCAGGCCTGATATTCGACTGGTTGATGTTGTAGAGAATGTCAGCCATCTTCTGCTCGGGAACAATGCGCTGATAGTTGTCTTTCAGCGAAACGGGCATTGCATGGTCTTCAACAAGTGTAGAAGTTGCAATCACGCCGTCAGCGAGCTTGATGGGATCAAAGGCCAGTGTCTTGCCCTTCTTTGAAGCTTCTACCTTCAGAAGGAACTCGGAGACCTTCATCTCGGGAATATAATTTACATCACCTGACCAGTTTACGGTGCCACCTGTCCATGCAACCGACTTGTTGTTGGCCAAAACTTTCTCACCCTGAGTGTAGAGCAGTTCATCAAAAGCCGTCTCACCGCCTTCATATGAAAGGACCGGGGTGATCTTCAGCGTGGTGTTCTTGTCAAAGTATTTTTCCGGATAGGTGACTTTCACCTGTGCAGCAACTATGCCTGCATGGGTCTCAAGCACCTTGGGGGTAACTTCATACTTGACGAGATTGGCGTTCTTTTTCATCTTGTCAAGACTGCTGCAACCTGACATGAGAACAGCAGCAAGCAGGATGACAAAAAGTCTGGTGAAATTTTTCATAATTTGTTTTTTAATTAGTTGCGATCAGTATCTGTTTAATTAAAGCAATTATACGACATTTCTGATTTGGATGCAAATTTAAGATAATTTTTAGTCAATAACTGCAACCATTGCATGAAAAAATCAGAAATTCCGGAGGTTGATTCCCTGCGAAACCGGTTCGGTGAATATCGTGCTCTTAACTCTCAGGTAGTCATTCTGGCTGGCAACAAAATCGATGTTCGAGACGTCAAGGACAAGGTAGCGGTTTTCCGGATTCTGCCTGAAGAAGTTGAAGTAGCTTTCCTGTATGCCTGCCAGGTAATCTGCAGTTATTGACTTTTCGTACTCTCTTCCTCTCAATGCTATGTTCTTTAGCAGCCGCTCAGGCGGGACATGGAGGTAGACGTACAGGTCAGGCTTGGGAAGCGAACTGTAAATGATGTAGAAGATCTGGCGGTAAAGGCTGAACTCATCCTGTTCAAGGGTTTTGGATGAGAAGACAAGCGACTTCATGAAGTAGTAGTCAGCCACCGTGAAGCTTTTAAAGAGGTCAGGTTCAACCAGTTCTTCCTTCAGCTGCCTGTAGCGGTCAGCAAGGAATGAGAGCTCCAGCGGGAAAGAATACCGGGTTGGGTCATTATAGAACTTGGGGAGGAAGGGGTTGTCAGCGAAACGTTCGAGTATCAGTTTTGCGTTGCAGTCGCGTGCAATCATGGATGCCAGTGTGGTCTTCCCCGCACCGATATTTCCCTCAATAACAATATAGTTGTACATGTTGCCTTCCATGCCTGCTCCTGCCTTGCACCGGGTACCAAAATTAACATTTAGCGTTCACAATGCAAATAAAACGGCCGGGCGCTTTCCGATGCCATGCATTAAAAAAGAGAGGCCGCCCCTGTGAGACAGCCCCTCCTGAAAAACGATCCTGGATGATTAACCGACAGAAAATCTACCGGTCATTGTCGCGACGGCGGTCATGCGGGCGATGCTCTCGGTTTCCGCGGTCTCCGCGGTCTCCGCGATCACCACGGTGTCCGTCACGTGATCCCTGGTGTTCCCTTCTTTCCGAATGTTCGCGTTTGGGCGGTTCAACCCATCCTTCCGGCTTCGGAATGAGGGGCTTGCGTGACAGCCTGAGCTTGCCGGTCTTCTGGTCAACCTCAATTAGCTGCACCTCAACTATGTCACCTTCCTTGAAAAGCTCCTCAACGGTGCCGACCTTCTTCCAGTCCATCTCTGAGA
>JAKAXP010000070.1 GCA_021816545.1 Bacteroidota bacterium | reverse complement strand
GGGGCAGATATCGAGGAAGGAGGCCATTCCTGAAGGAAACGCGGTGGATCTGGCATCAGCCATGGGGACAGAGTTAATGACAGAGGAACAGTATTCTGACCTGCAGCGGATCGGCAGTTTTGACCTGAAGACCTCGAGCTGGCTGAAGACTCCGGATGAGGTACGCCGTAACGGCGGGGCCATCTTCGGTGACCGCCGGTACGGAAGGGTGTTTGTTTATCACAACGGGGCTCAGTCATATTACGCTGCCAGGGGATTTCGCTGCATACTGAAAATCTGAATCAGAAGTTGCAGCCCTTGCGCTGTTGCACCTGCACCCCATCCCTGGTGATCAGGCCATGACATCATTACCGCGGAGCTCTTTCCTTTAGAACCAGTACCCCCTCTTGCATATTATTTTTTTATTTACTTACTTTGCCTCTCAAAGTTCTTTGCATTTCTGCGAACACATGAATCGATTCCGGCGCCGCCGGGGATCAATCATTATTCGCCTGGGATGCAGGCTTATCAAACAGTAACAATGAACGATGTTTTTCATGACAGGTTTCAGCATCCATAATGCAGTAAAGATCGTGCCGGGACTTCTGATTCTGTGGGCAGCCCTGGGTGTTGGTGAACTTTTTGACAAAACCGGGATGATGTTAGTGGATTTGGCTGATCTTTACGGGAGATTTTTCAAATAATGAATAATACCGGAACAATGGATTACAGAAGAAGTTCTGACTTTTTCTGCACCGGCAGGGATAGTGTCGGTCAGTTCCGGGTAAAAAACTTCATAGGCCTATGAAAAAACTTGATGATCTGTTACTGATAGGGAATCCCATCCTGTACGAGGTGAGTGAGCCGGTGCTTGAGAGTGAGATGCATCTCATTCCCGGATGGATGGCTGATCTCCATAGTGTAATGGAGGAGGTGAGGGCGAAGTATCACTTCGGCCGGGGTATAGCTGCACCGCAACTGGGAATAATGAAGAGGGTGATCTATATAAATACCGGGGAGCCGATACTCATTATCAACCCCGAGCTATATGATCTAAGCGATGAGATGTTTGAGCTATGGGACGACTGCATGTGTCTCCCAAACCTCCTGGTTAAGGTAAAGCGTCACCGCAGCCTGACTCTGAGGTACCGTGACGAGAACTGGGAGCAGTGTGAATGGAGTGTGACCGATGACCTCGCCGAACTGGTCCAGCATGAGTATGACCATTTGAACGGGATTCTCTGTACGATGCGGGCCATTGATGCGAAGTCGTTCCGATGGAAACCCTAGCAGGATAGTCGGCAGTACCAGTCGGCAGTTTGAGGCACCGACAAAGGAGGTGGATCAATCCCGGAATCGCCGGTATGGCGGATCGGGACGGCAGTGGCGGTAAAGCATATATCAGTCGGCTACCTTTGCCAGTCATTGTAAATAATCCGTCGCCGGAAGAGATCATGATATTGGTTATCTTTGATATCTCAAAACTGAAAACCGATGGCCGCAACAGAAGGAACTGACTCCGCAGCAGCAACAAACTCCGCAGCAACAACTGACTCCGCAACAGGAACTAACTCCGCAGCAGCAACAAACTCTGCAACAGCAACAAACTTCGCAGCAGGAACAAAACCCCCAGAAGGCAGAACAGCAACAGTAATAGGTGCCACCGGCCTGATCGGGGGCCACCTGGCGGAACTGCTATCAAAAGATGATCATTTCACCAGGGTCCGCCTTATAACACGGAGAGTGCCGGGAAACGCCCCGCAGGGAGCAGAGGTTGTCGTGATAGACTTTAATGATCAGGAGGCATTCAGTGCCGCAATTAAAGGCAGTGAAGCAGTCTTCTGTGCTGTCGGCACCACCCGGAAGAAGGTGAAGGGCGACATGGATGCCTACCGGAAGGTTGACCTCGATATTCCTGTCAATGCAGCCCGCCACTGTCAGGAAGCCGGGTGCAGTCATTATTCACTTGTATCCTCCGTGGGAGCATCGGCCAGCAGTGGCAACTTCTACCTTAAGTTCAAGGGTGAAGCCGAGGAAGCTGCAGCCGCTATGGGACTGCCATCAGTTTCTGTCTTCAGGCCATCAATGCTCATGGGTAAAAGGCAAGAATTCCGTCTTGCGGAAGAAATTGCCAAAATCTTCACCTCTCCCCTATCCTTCCTATTTCCGGCGAAGTACAGGCCCATCCTGGGTGCAGATGTTGCAAAGGCAATGATCGCTGCCGCGAAACGGAAAGAACAGGGCTTCAGGGTCTATCACTACAAGGAAATGATGGCACTCATCGGCAAACATTAGTACCCGGCCATCAACAAACCTGCCGGGTAATCGGCTAATACAGGCGAAACAGCCGCGGCGGATCGTCTGGAAAGAAATCCGCAAGGAGTAGAAGAATCCAATAATCAAGAAATAACAGGGGATGAATTATACAATCAGGAGGGCAACCGAAGAAGACTTCCCTTCAATACTGGCACTCATCAAGGAACTTGCAGAGTATGAGCGGTCACCTGATGCCGTGACAAACACCGTGGTACAGATGCACCGCGAAAAGGAGCACTTCCGCTGCTTCGTGGCCGAGAGCCCTGAGCGTGGCATAATCGGAATGGCTCTTTATTTCTTCGCCTACTTCACCTGGGTAGGCAAATCCATTTACCTCGAGGATATTATTGTCAGCCGTGATTACCGGGGTCTGAAAATCGGATCCGCCCTCATGGACCGGGTCATGCAGGAGGCGAAGGAAGAAGGATGCAAGCGGGTGCGGTGGCAGGTGCTCGACTGGAATGAAACAGCCATCAGTTTCTACAGGAAGTGCGGAGCAGAAATAAGCCGTGACTGGCTGAACTGCACATTTGATGAGCAGGGCATAGCTATGTACTTAAGTGCGGAGCAGAAATAAGCAGTGACTGGCTGAACTGCACATTCGATGAGCGCGGGATAGCAAATTATTGATATCCGCCTGCCGGAGTTAAAACAGACAACCATGCACCTGCTTCTGCCTGAGCACGGAAGCTCCCGCCTCACCGGCTTATGAACCACAATAACTTCGGCCGGAATTTGTCTTTCAACGATTAGCTCCTAACTTTGTTACTAAATAAAAACCTTTAGCAATGAGCGAACTCATCAACAATTCATCGGAAAGAAAAAAACGGCTTAAGACACTGATTTTAAGGCTTCACCAGGGCGAAGCCGAAGAGAGCGTAAGGGAGGATCTGCTTGGAACACTCAGCCAGATCCCGTACGGGGAAGTTGTGGAGGTTGAGCAGGAGCTTATAAGTGAAGGACTGCCGGAAGATGAGGTCCTCAGGCTCTGTGACGCCCACTCGGCAGTACTGGAGGGTAATGTTGACCTTTCATCTGCAAAAAAAATCCCTGATGGTCACCCTGTTGATGTCCTCATCAACGAAAACAGGGAGCTGAGGAAGGTGGTTTCGGAGATTGAAAACCTGGTATCGGCAATAAGTTATGATAACGGCCCTGTCAAAGACACGGAGATATACAGGCTGATCGGTCTTTTCAACAGCCTCTGGGATGTTGACAAGCACTACCAGCGCAAGGAATACCTCATCTTCCCGTACCTAGAGAAGCAGGGCATCACAGGTCCGCCCAAGGTAATGTGGGGCAAGCATGATGAGATCAGGGAGCTGATCAAGGGCGGAATCGAGCTCCTTCGCTCCGGCGAAATCACACGCGAGGAACTGGTGGCAGCCGCAGAGATAGTGCTTCTTCCCGCAGCCAGGGGAGTTAAGGATATGACCACCAAGGAGGAGGAGATACTGCTCCCCATGGCCCTCGACACACTCACTGAAGCCGACTGGTATGCCGTTCAGAAGCAGTCGCTTGAAATAGGATACTGCCTTTATGACCCGAAGGTGACTTGGAAGCCTGACTGGGTGCAGGAAGACACCCTCCATGAGATGAACAGGAATGCCGATTCCGTGCAGCTGCCCTCAGGGGGTTTCACCGTGGAGGAGTTGCTTGCCATACTTAACAGGCTGCCCATAGACATGACCTTCGTTGACCGCAATGACAAGGTGAAGTATTTCTCGCAGAGCGAAGAGAGGATCTTCCAGCGGAACAGGGCCATACTGAACAGGGATGTGAGGCATTGCCATCCCCCTGCCAGCGCTCACATTGTCGATAAGATAATAGAGGATTTCAGGTCGGGGAAAGCCACACGCGCTCCCTTCTGGATCAACATGGGAGGAAAGATGATTCACATCGAATATTTCGCCCTGCGCAACGAAAAAGGTGAATACCTCGGAACGCTTGAGGTTTCGCACAATGTCACCCCTTACAGGGAGCTTGAAGGTGAGCAGAGGATTCTATCATACAAGAAATGACAATGGAACAGAATAAGATAATTATAAGTCCGAAGACTAAGGTGCTTGCGCTGATTGATGCTTACCCGCAGCTTGAGAATACCCTGATAAGCTATGTGCCTGCCTTTGAGAAGCTGAGGAACCCGGTGTTGCGCAAAACGGTGGCAAGGATAGCCACCCTTCAGCAGGCCGCAGCAATAGGGAATGTGAAGGTTGAAGAACTGATAAATGTTCTGCGGAAGGAGGTGGGCCAGGATCTGATCTCAGGAGCCGCAGAGCAGGAGATCAACACGGTGATGCCGGCATGGTACAACCCGGCACTTGTGAAGCAGGAAGCTGACATCAGGCCGATGCTTGCTGCAGGTGAACAGCCTGTAAACCAGGTTATGGCCGACCTTAATAAACTGGAGCCGGGGGTGATCTTCAGGGTCATCGCTCCGTTTGTTCCTGCGCCGTTGATAGAGAAGGCCGCCAGTCTGAACATTGATCACTGGCTTGAGCAGGAGTCGGAGGAGCTCTTCGTGGTTTATTTCCGTAAAAAGGATTAGATTCAGGCTTACACGCCCGTATCGGTGGCACATTTTTTGTGCGTTTTATCTCAGTCTGATTTGAAAATGAGATCATTTGCCATGCGGTGCAAAATTGCCAGTATACCGGCCATATTCTTGTTAACACTTGTGTTCGCAGGTTGCGAAGAGTTTCCCCGCGATAATCCGGAAGCAGTATTCGTCTATCGTCATGTTAATTTTGCCTGGGGAATCCAGGATCACGGCTTCATTATTGATGCCGGGGGGAATATCCGGGAATTCAATCTTCCGGAAGAATGGAATTATCCAGGCGAGGACGGTTATATCACTGAAGCTGAAATGGAAGAGAATTTCGAGCAACTCGGTGAAACCACCTGTACAGTCAACCGGTTTGATGCAAACTATTTCGCCGCCAGGCTACGCGAGGCACAGTCGGGCAAAATCACGGCTGCCGAGCACAGGATGTGTGATTACGGTGCTGACTCATACGGAGGATTCCTGTATGAACCTGAAAACCACAGGTATAAATATGTGTTCATCAGGCAGACGGGGGACTGGTACATTGAGAATACCTCACGTGATGCTGCAGTCATTTACGATTGGTTAAAGGAGCCATGCAGGGGAAGCCTGAGTGTGCGTTTCTGAATAATGCAGCCGGGTCAGTTTCACGGGGAAGCGCCGCGCCAACAAATAGGCAAAATCTTCATAATAAATCCCATAGCTAAATCACCATGAGAAAATCAATCATTGTTGCAGCGCTGGCCGGGCTTCTAGGTTTGATTCCCCTGACTGCGAAGTCCCAGCTCAGTGTCTCCTACTATTCGTCCAATCTATCGAAGATAGGCCTCGCATATGATTTCACACCCCGGTTCTGGAGTGAGGTCAGGCTTTACGCTGATACTGACATCAGCAACATTACCCCGGAGCTGGTATTATGTTTCAACCTGGCCAGCAAGGAGTTTCACAGGATCTACCTTGGTTTTGGCGGCAATGTCAATTATCTTAACGGTTTCGTTATGCCGGTAGGAGTCCAGTTCACCCCCTTTGAGAAGTTCGGCAGGTTCTCGTTGCATATCGAGTTTGAACCTTCGCTCGATCTTGTTTCTGAGACAGTTATAATCCAGGCTTCGTGGGGTGTGAGATACAGGTTCCTCAGGCAGGAGTAGCTGCAGGGCTGATTAGCTGCCCGGTTTGAGATACCGTTTCCTGAGGCAGGATTAGCTGCAGGTCTGAACAGCTCCGGAATTTTTGTTTTACGGGATAATTGTAGTACTTTAACGGTGCGGAGAAGGCCTGGGTGAGGGCTGTCCCGGAGTTGCCGAAACTATGAATATCAGGAATGACCATAACACGCAGTTGCATTCATACCTTTCACTGAGAAAGGCAGTCGGGTGGATAGGAATACTCCTTCCCTTTGCGCTTGTGCTGGGGCATCTCATCATCTTCAAGGGCGGGACTGTACTTGACAACATGAGCGTCTATTACCACACCGGGATGCGTGATGTGTTCGTGGGCGCCCTCTGTGCCATTGCCCTTTTTCTCTTCTTCTACAAGGGCTATGACAGGTGGGACAATTACTCTGCAGATCTCGCCGGGGTGTTTGCACTCGGAATTGCTTTCTTCCCGACTGTAAAGGAGGGTCCGTGGGACTGGATTGCATGGGTTCATTTCGTTTGCGCTGCATGCTTCCTGGTGATCCTGGCGCTTATCTCAATCTTTCTCTTTACGCGGGGCGAAAAACACCCTACGCGGATGAAGAGGAAGAGGAACCTGATCTACCGGGCCTGTGGAATAGTAATGCTGGCAGCGCTGGCTTCGATAGAAATATTTTTCCTCTTTTTCAACGGTATCGACTCCGATTCCCGGTTCGTGCTGATAGCCGAGACGATAACCCTCATGGCCTTTGGTATCTCATGGCTCACAAAAGGAGGTACATTATACCCTGACAAATCAATAAAAAAATACAACATGGAAAATGAAGAAAAACTTGTAAGGGTCTTCGTGGGCCCGGAGCCAACAGCCCTCCTGCTGCTTGAGATTCTCGAAGAGACCGGTATCAAGGGAATGATAAAGAATGACTCGGGGCTCGGTTATCTCGGAGCCGTTCCCCAGGTCATGGATCTTTACATAATTGAGGAAGACATGGAGAAAGCCGCTCCCCTGATTAATGATTTCAGGGAGAAACATGATCCAGACAAGTAGCAGTAAAACAAACCATTATATGAAAAAAACTCTTTTCCTGGCGGCTGTCATCCCGGTGATGATGGCTGTCGCTTGCAACAGTTCAACTCAAACTTCAGATATGATTATTACAAATGCCAGGATCTGGACAGGGAATGATACACAACCTTATGCAGAGGCAATGGCCGTTTCCGGCGACACCATAACAGCCATCGGCAGCAATCGCGAGGTGATGAAGTTCAAATCCGGTGCAGACACGGTTATTGACCTCGGTGGCCGCTTCGTGGTGCCGGGATTCATTGATTCGCACATTCACATGCTCCAGGGAGGAGAGAACCTTGCCTCGGTACAGCTCAGGGATGCTACCACCCAGGAGCTGTTCATCAGCCGGATAAAGGAGTATGCAGCAACACTGAAGCCTGGTGAGTGGATCCTCGGAGGCGACTGGGACGGCAAGGGATGGGAGACTCTCCCCCACCATGACTGGATTGATTCAGTCACTCCTGACAACCCGGTATTTGTCTCACGGCTTGACGGGCACATGGCGCTTGCCAACTCGGCTGCGATGAAGCTTGCCCGGGTTGACCGCAAAGTGAAGGATGTCAGCGGAGGGACGATAGAGAGAGACGCCAGTGGTGAACCGACAGGCATCTTCAAGGATAATGCGATGGATCTGATATTTGCCAGGGTACCCTCCTCTTCGGATGAAGAGATTGACAGGGCCCTTGTTGCAGCGATGAAATACCTGGCTTCCAACGGGGTCACCTCGGCCCACTCGGTTGACGCTGCGGCTTATGCCGACGGTATTGCAAGGGTACGGGCACGCGGCGAACAGATCACACGCATATACTACCTGCAGACAATAAGCCGCTGGAAAGATCTGAAGCATAAGATTGAACGGGAAGGAAAGGGAGACAACTGGGTCAGCACAGGCGGGGTGAAGGGATTTGTCGACGGCTCTCTGGGCTCACACACTGCAGCTTTCATTGAACCATACACAGACCTCCCCACAGACACCGGCCTTTTCGTCAACACTGAGGAAGACCTGTACAAATGGATTTCAGAATCTGACAAGGCCGGATTGCAGGTCGTAATTCATGCAATCGGTGACCGAGCTATAAACTCATTACTGAATATATATGAGAGGGTGGCCGCAGAGAACGGGGAGCGCGACAGGCGGTTCCGGATAGAGCACTCGCAACATATCGCACCTGCCGATATTCCAAGGTACGGAAAACTTAAAGTCATCGCCAGCATGCAGCCGTATCATGCAATTGATGACGGCCGGTGGGCCGAAGAATACATCGGGCCGGAGCGCATAAAAACCACATATGCATTCAGATCACTGCTTGACACCGGAGCCACCCTGGCTTTCGGAAGCGACTGGTTCGTGGCTCCGGCCACACCACTTGAAGGGATCTATGCCGCAGTGACCCGCAGGACCCTTGACGGCAAAAATCCCGACGGATGGGTGCCGGAACAAAAGATCACTGTCACTGAAGCTCTCAGGGCATATACAATCCATGGTGCCTACGCATCATTTGAGGAGAACATCAAGGGAACCCTTGAGCCTGGTAAGCTTGCTGACTTCGTTGTTCTTGACCGCGATATAACCGCCATTGATCCCGTTGAAATATGGGATACAAAAGTGCAGCAGACATGGGTCGGAGGCAGGAAGGTTTTTGACAGAGGCGGGGACAAATAACTGCAAGCCCTGTGACAGCAAATATGTATCTGAGAATGATTGTGGCAGCGTCAGCCCTGATGCTGGTGGTGCCGTCACTGAACTGTCAGGATAAGAACCATGTGATGAAAAGAGCAAGAGACTATGGAATTGAAATAGGCATATTGCGTACCGGCGCCTGCAATGCAATCACCGATGTGCCGGGAGTAAAGGTTGGCCAGGTCACCGTGAAGGAGGGCGACTCGGTAAAGACCGGGGTCACTGCAATACTGCCCTACGACGGCAACATATTCCAGCAGAAAGTCCCGGCGGGGATATTTGTAGGCAACGGTTTCGGCAAGCTGACGGGCTACACCCAGGTTGAGGAACTCGGCAACCTGGAGACTCCGATTGTGCTTACAAACACGCTGAGTGTTCCGGCGGCCGCCGCAGCCGTCATTGAATATACGCTTATGCAGCCCGGCAACGAGGGGGTGATGAGCGTAAACGCGGTTGTGGGTGAGACCAATGATGCCAGGCTCAATGATGTAAGAGGCAGACACATAACGAAGGAGCATGTGCTTCAGGCAATCGGCAAGGCGGCCACTGGTCCTGTAGAAGAGGGTAATGTTGGTGCCGGCACCGGCACAGTATGTTTCGGGTTCAAGGGAGGGATAGGCACTGCCTCGAGAATTCTTCCCCAAAAACGGGGCGGCTTTACAATTGGCGTTCTCGTGCAGACCAACTACGGCGGAATCCTCCAGGTCAACGGTGTGCCTGTCGGACTGGAACTAGGACGATACAGCTTCAGAAACAACGTCAGTGAATATAAGGAAGATGTGTATAAGGAGGACGGGTCGTGCATGATAGTTGTAATGACTGACGCACCACTCACATCAAGGAACCTCAAGAGGCTCGGAGCAAGGGCATTTGCAGGGATGATGCGTACAGGAGCGTCCGGATCGAATGGCAGCGGTGATTATGTAATTGCAGTTTCGACTGCAAAAGAACTGCGTATCCCCTACTCTTCCGACTCTATGTACGAGGAGTGGAGGGAGATCAGAAATGACGAGATGGACCTGCTTTTCCAGGCTGCCGCCGAGGCGACAGAGGAGGCCATCATCAACTCCCTTTTTGCCGCTGAGACAACCAAGGCAAGGAATGGTATGATGGTTGAGGCGCTGCCCATTGAAAAAACGGTGGAGATAATGCGTAAATACAACAGGCTCAAGGAAAAATGACTTCGCTCCTGAGAATTTCAGCCAGGGGCTTGGTTACAGCCAGGAGATTGGCGGCCACCAGGGCATCAGTTGCTGTCAGGGTATTGGCGGTTTTCTGGAGATTGGCAGCCACCAGGGGCTTACAGGTTGCACTGTCGGTTGCAGTGACTCTCGCGGGAAGTCCGCTGGCAGCACAGAAGCTCCCGCCGGGGGTGACTCATGAAATTGACAGTCTCTACCGCGCCTTCGCCACAGAGAATCATCTGCCCGGAATAGCCTACAGCATTGTCCTTGATACTTCCCTCGCCTGGTCAGGTGCCATCGGTTATTCGAATCTTGCCGACAGCACACCGGTAACGGTCTCCACCGCTTTCCGGGCTGCCTCAATGACCAAGAGCTTTACGGCGCTGGCGATACTCAGGCTGCGTGACGAAGGTAAACTCCGGCTGGATGACCCGGTAAGCAGGTGGTTGCCGGAGATTGACAGTCTGCGTTACCTGTCTGACGATGCACCTGTGCTGACAATACGTCACCTCCTGACACAT
>JAKAXP010000069.1 GCA_021816545.1 Bacteroidota bacterium | reverse complement strand
CAATTCATGACGCAATGCGTCACACATTTGAAATTTAAGATAAAAAGTCCTCATATTCCGAAGGTTACTTTCATCAAAACCTTTCCCGAAATTCGCAGTAAGCCTTCTTGATAAACTCAGCAGCAGCCTGCTCCCGTAATCAGCTCTGCTGTCGCCCTCCTGCTCCTCCTCAACTATAGATCGTCCGATCTCCCAGTATGCCCGGACCATTTCGAAATTAACAGCCCTGTACGACCTGTTTCTCGCCAATTCCAGTATTTCTCTTACTTTACTGTAAAAGTTGTCAAACGAAGATGAAAGTGATTTTTCCATTTTCACGAGTTGTTAAAATGAAACAAGACATTATTCCACAATGACTCTTAGAGATATAAAATTACGTTATTGATGACCGGGAGAAAAGTATAATCAGATATTTTTTCAAAAAAAAGACGCCCACAGGGGGCGTCATTATAATCAGTCAATATTTTAGATAAGCTTCTTAAAGAGGCTTATATTTCGCCTGTCGAATGAGACCAGGCCTTCTCTCAGAGCAGGCTGATGCTTCGCTTGACGAATGCGCTGAGCGCTTCGCCCTTCAGCATGTTGTTTGCAAGCATGGCAAGGTCAATCAGCTGCCTGACGGCCTGGTGATCACTGCCGAATCCGCCGAGAATTGTCTTTCTCTTTTCCTCGAGCTGCTTCAGCTCACCCCTCAGCCTTTCAAGATCATCCTTTTCAACCGTCGGTATCTCATCCGGTTTCTTCTTGCTGTGTTCCTTCTCCATGAACTCAATCTCAACCTTTGTCTTGTCAATCCCGGCACTGTTCTTCTTCAGTTCGTCGGCATGCTCCTTATCGAGGTCACCGGCGAGGGAAATCACCAGCGGGTGGTTGGTGTTCAGCACAAGGTCAAAGCTGTCGGGCATCTCGCCATAGAATGAGTAACCGCCTCCGAACTGGGCCATGTCCTTCATCCTGCGCATGAACTCACTCTGTGTGATAACCATCGGGAGGTCATTCTCGTCAAGGTTCTCTGCCCTGACATTGAAACGTGCCTTGTCAGTGTCAGAAACCTGCGTCCGGAAGACCTGTGCCAGGTCATCCGACTGGGCCTGTGAAAGCTTCGATGTATGGGTCTCGTCTTTTTTGATCAGCTTCTCAATCACGTCACTGTCAACCCTTACAAACCTTGAAGAGGGCTCCTTTGACTCAAGCGTATTGATCAGATGCGTATCAAGTTGTCCGTCAAGCACAAGCACATCATACCCTTTTTCGGTGGCCTTGGCTATGTAGGTATGCTGGGCTACCGGGTCAGTAGTATAAAGGTGTACAAGCGACTTGTCCTTGTCAGTCTGGTTCTCTTTGATAATCTTGTCATACTCCTCAAGGGTGAAGTACTTGCCGGCTGTATTTTTATAAAGTGTGATCTTTGAAATTTTCTCAAAGAATTTCTCCTCGGTGATCATGCCGTATTCGATGAAGAGCTTCAGGTCGTCCCATTTCTTTTCGAAGGTCTCACGGTCTTTCTTGAATATGTCAGCCAGGCGGTCTGCCACCTTCTTTGTGATGTGCCCGGATATCTTCTTTACGTTGGAATCACTCTGCAGGTAGCTCCTGGAGACATTGAGCGGAATATCCGGAGAATCAATGACACCGTGCAGCAGTGTCAGGAAGTCAGGGACAATCCCCTCAACGGAATCTGTCACGAAGACCTGGTTGCAGTAAAGCTGTATCTTGTTTTTCTGGATTTCGAAGTTATTCCTGATCTTAGGGAAGTAGAGTATCCCTGTCAGCTTGAACGGATAGTCTACGTTCAGATGGATGTGGAAAAGGGGTTCCTCACCCATGGGGTAGAGTTCACGGTAGAAGCTTGCATAGTCCTCGTCCTTCAGATCAGCTGGTTTGCGTGTCCATGCCGGCTGGGTATTGTTTATCACCTTGGGCTTGCCGGTATCGACCATCTTTCCGTCTTTCCACTCCTGCTCATTGCCGAAGTGAACCTGTACCGGAAGGAAGCTGCAGTATTTTTTGAGCATGCTCTCAATGCGATGCTCATCAAGGAATTCCTTCGACTCCTTGTCAATATGGAGGATTACATCCGTACCGCGCTCATCCCTTGTTGCCTCTTCAATTGAATACTCGGGGCTGCCGTCACAGATCCACTTCACTGCAGGCACGTTATCGCGGTAAGATCTTGAAACAACCTCCACCTTGTCAGAAACCATGAAGGCTGAATAAAAGCCGAGACCGAATTGTCCTATCAGGCCGCTTGCCTGGTCCTTGTACTTGTCGAGGAACTCATTTGCGCTAGAGAAGGCTATCTGGTTCAGGTATTTATCGATCTCCTCGGCGCTCATGCCTATACCGTTATCGGAGACGGTAAGGGTTTTCTTCTTCGTATCAAGGGTGACTTTCACGCGAAGGTCACCAAGTTCCCCCTTGAACTCGCCTGCCGAAGAGAGTGCCTTCAGTTTCTGGATGGCGTCGGTTGCATTTGATACTAGCTCCCTGAGGAAGATTTCATGATCTGAATAGAGAAATTTCTTGATTATCGGAAAGATGTTTTCCGTGGTTACTCCGATTTTACCCTTTTCCATTTTATTTAGTTTTCTGATTATCCTGCCCCTTTTGTTCAAAGGGCGTGCCGCAGCAGGAATGCTGACAGGATGTCAGTCTGCCCGTGACAGACCAGGGGGTCATGCGGTTCCCGATGCGCTTTGCTATCGGGACTTCGTCTCCGCCTGGTGGCGGATCCTCGCTTGCGGTCTTGCGGTCCTGCGGTCATGCGGTTCCCGATGCGCTTTGCTATCGGGACTTCGTCTCCGCCTGGTGGCGGATCCTCGCTTCCGGTCTTGTCGGAGCGCAGCGGAGATCCCGACCGGTAGGTCGGGACGGTCATGCGGTTCCCGATGTGCTTTGCTATCGGGACTTCGTCTCCGCCTGGTGGCGGATCCTCGCTTGCGGTCTTGTCGGAGCGCAGCGGAGATCCCGACCGGCAGGTCGGGACGGTCTTGCGGTCCTGCATCCAATATGGGCTGACTGCCAACCGGTACTGCTTATTGCCGACTGGTACTGCCGTCCCGATCCGCCAGATGGCGAATGCGGGATTGAGTCTCCTCCTTTGTCGGAGCCCCAAACTGGTATTGCTGAAATGAATTACCGATTACCGGTTAAGAAACCTCCTCCGTCAGCTTCTTCAGCCGCTGGCAGGCCAGGCGGATCTCATCGTCGGAGATTGTCAGCGGAGGAGCAATGCGGAAGGCTGAAGAGCAGAAGAGGAAGTAATCCAGCAGCAGTCCGTACTCCGGTGCGCGGGCTATCATCGCCGGGATGATTTCAGGCCTCTCGGGTTCCACTGCCAGTAGGAGGCCTTCTCCCCTGACCTCCCTGAACGGCATGCCTGCAAGGCCGCTCCTGAAAAGCTGTTCCTTATCCAGGGCCTTTTCAGCAAGATTCTCCCTGACAATCACCTCAAGCGAAGCCAGTCCCGTTGCACAGCAGAGGGGATGTCCGCCGAAGGTGGTTATATGACCAAGTGCCGGGTCATGGGTCAGAGATGACATTATTTCGCGCGAAGCGATGAAAGCACCGAGGGGCAGTCCACCGCCAAGTGCCTTGGCCAGGACAAGGATATCAGGGGTTACACCATACCTGTACAGTGAAAACAGTTTACCGGTACGTCCGAAACCGGTCTGCACCTCATCGAATATGAGCATGGCGCCGTGCCTGTTGCAGGCGGTTCTGAGGTCGTTGAGAAAGCTGTCTGACGGCTGTATCACTCCTGCCTCTGCCTGCACCGGTTCAACAAGTACGGCGGCAGTGCTGCTGCTTATCATTTCCGGTGCTTCGGGCGAGTTGAACACAGCCATGGTTGTGGCCGGCATAAGAGGTCTGAAGGCATTGCGGTAATCTTCCGACCCCTGGACGCTGAGTGCTCCGGTTGTTGAGCCATGATATGCGTTGCGGAAATAGATGATTTCGTTCCTTCCGGTGTATCTTCGTGCCAGCTTGATGGCCCCCTCGATGGCTTCACTGCCGGAGTTGACGAAATAAACTGATTCCAGGGAGGTTGGCAGCAGTTCCGCGATACGTGAAGCGTACCTGACCTGGGGACTCTGGATCACTTCACCATAGACCATCAGGTGCATGTACCTGCCGGCCTGTTCTGCGAGTGCCGCCATCACTTCCGGGTGGCGGTGGCCGGTATTGCTTACAGAAACGCCGGATATGAGATCAAGAATATCACGGCCGCTGCTGTCATAGAGAAATGAGCCTTCCGCCCTCTCTATCTCAAGCATGAGGGGGGCCGGTGAAGTCTGTCCGAGATGATCGAGGAATAGTTGCCTCTGCGAAGGCATCAGCGCTGCATTATGTTGATATAGTTCATTATCCCGTCACGGTATGATTTACCTACGGGCAGAATCTTGGGGGTGCTTCCGACAACGATTGTCAGGCTGTTTTCGCTGATTGACCTGATGACGCTTTTGTTGACCAGGTATGAGCGGTGAATCCTTACGAAGAGGCTTGAGGGCAGTTGTTGTTCGATGGCCCTCATAGTAAAGTGTATCGTGTATTTCTCATCGCGGGTGATGACGCTTACATAATTCTCAAGAGCCTCCACATACAGTATCTCCTTGAGTTTCAAGCGAACGAGCGATGATGCCTTTTTAATGAATATTTCCTCCTCTCCGGCAGCTGAGGGTACTGCCCTGGGGGCATAATACTTCATTATCTTCTCCACGGCCCGGCAGAAGCGGGGGTAGGTAATGGGTTTGAGAAGATAGTCAATGCCGTTGTAGTTAAATGCCTTGTATGCATGTTCCTCGCTTCCTGACACGAAGATTATGTGAGGAGGATTCTCGAGGCTGGAGAGGAAGTCAAAGCCATCCATCTCCGGCATCTGGATATCCAGGAAAATGAGCTCGATATCTCTTCTTGACATGAGAAGGTTTCGTGCAGAGAGGGAATCAGAGAAGCTGCCCACCAGGGAGAGGGAGGAAGATTTCCCTACGAATTCCTCAAGTGTTCGGAGCCATACGGGATCATCATCAACAATAATACAATTCATTTCCGGAGTTCTCGGTTGGGTGTTAGCGTCGCTAACAAATATACTAAATTAATTGACAAAAGAAATCCGACCCGGTATTTACGTCAAACAAAAAAATACCGGAACGGCCGGTATCATGTCAAAGGAAATAAAAAAGGGGTGCCGGAGCACCCCTGAAACTTTTACTTCAGGCCTTTTGTAAGAGCCGGAGCTGCTTTGAATTTAACAACTTTCTTTGCTGGAACATTCAGTTTGGCGCCGGTGCGGGGGTTGCGAACAACTCTTGCACTTCTCTTCTCAACTTTGAAGGTACCCATTGAGGGGAGCTGGAGCCTCTGGCCTTTTTTCATAGCCTCACCAAATGCACCTACGAATGCGTTCAGAGCAATGTTGGCATCTTTAAGTGAAAGACCTGCTTTTTTTGCAATGCTGCCTACTAATTCTTTTTTTGTCATAGTCAATACAATTTTAGGGTTAGACGAAAATCTCTAATTGCATACAAATTTATTCCATTCTTATTCAAAAGCAAGTTTTTGTGATCTTTTTTATGCCTGAGATGCCGAATTTTATGAGAAATGAGCACTTTTTATGTTAATAACCTCCCGCAATATGGTCATATCAGGCCCAGGGGAGGTTTCAGGAGCCCAATTACGGGGGATCAGAGACTTTCCAGGGTAAGGCTTTTAAGGTAATTTTTTCACACCGGGGGAGAAAAACAAAAAAAGATTATATTTGCACCCGCTGCGCCTGCTGCCCATGTGGTTCCGGGATGCAAACGGAGAAATGGCAGAGTGGTCGATTGCGGCGGTCTTGAAAACCGTTGTCCGGGCGACTGGACCGGGGGTTCGAATCCCTCTTTCTCCGCAAACCACAGCACTCCCTTCCGCCTGAAGCGGAAGGGAGTTTTATTTTACGGCAACGCGAGCCCGGCTCGCCGGAGCGAGCGGTGACGGAAAATAAAAATCTTATGAGCGCAGCTCATTGGTGTGCTGTGGTTTGCAGGAGCCCGCCCCGGGGATCACGATCTGCCAGCCGGCGGAGAGTAATCCCATAATCACTTCAGGAATCAACCAAGGTTTTCCATAATCTGCCCTATCTTTGCAGCAAGAATCCGTTTATGACAAAAGATACCCCCACAGAGGTCACTGAGAAGACAACACTCATGCCCTTCCTCATCAGCTCACAGAAAAACAAGAGCCGCGACAATGTCAAGTCGCTCCTTCGCAACCGCCAGGTGCTGGTCAACGGCGAACCGGTGACTCAGTTCAACCATGAACTCAACCCTGGCGACACGGTTACAATCTCCGCTGTGAGACACACAGGAGGTCTGATGGCACGGAACATGCGCCTCGTCTACGAGGATGAACACCTGATGGTGATAGACAAGAACGCCGGTCTCCTCTCAATGGCCTCCGACAATGAAAAGTATCTGACAGCATACAACATTCTGAGCACCTACGTCAAGAGCCAGAAAGCCTCAAACAGGATCTTCATCGTCCACCGCCTCGACCGTGACACCTCGGGTCTGATGATGTTCGCCCGCAGCGAGAAGGTGCAAAGCCTTCTTCAGCGCGACTGGAAACACAACGTCACTGCACGCACCTACGTCGCTCTTGTGGAGGGGGAAGTTGCAGAACCGGATGGTGTGATCAGATCATATATCTATGAGAGCAAGGCCCTGGTCATGCATTCAACCCGAAATCCTGAAAAAGGTGAACTGGCGATAACAAGATTCCGCAGACTGAAAAGCGGGAAGGAGTATTCCCTGCTAGAGGTTACCCTTGAAACGGGTAAAAAGAACCAGATCAGGCTCCATATGCAGGAGCTCGGTCACAGTATAGCCGGGGATAAAAAGTACGGTGCCGCCACAAGCCCCATAGGCAGGCTGGGCCTCCATGCGAGCGTACTCGCATTCATCCATCCGGTGACGGGGAAAGAAATGCGCTTTGAATCAAGGATACCTGCAAAGTTCAGAAGGATGGTCTGACCTGAGGATCAGGCGGGTTCATTTGCGGAAACGATCAAAACCCCGGGCAGGTCCGGTGCAGACTCCAGGCAGTTCTAGAAGGGCCAGAAATTATTGTCAAACCACACCTCCTCCCTCAGTTCCTTGTCTATGCGGGCCAGCCACTGATGATGACCGCGTTCCCACTCTGCAAGCATGCCGTACAGCGCTTTCTCATTCTGATCAGAGGCTGATGCGGCCCGTGATGAGTACAATTCAACCGCCTTTGCCTCAAAATCCATAGCTGCACTTATTGCTGCAGCCTCAAAACCGGCAGCGCTGATCTGCTTCTTCATCTCATCGGAAAGGACCTTCCTTGCCACTTCATCAGGTGCACCTCCTGCAGGGGCAGCAACTTCCAGGAATGTGTTGTTTTTCCGGTAGTGGGTATACTGTTCGGACAGGAACCGGATATGCTCCTCCTCTTCGCTGGCGATGAGGCTGAATATCTGCTTTACAGCATCGCTTGCCGTCTGTGAAGCAACGCTTGAATAAAAGGCCTTGCCACGCTGTTCAAGCAGTATGGCTTCCTTCAGGATGTCAGTGGTGGTTTTGATTTCCATGATTTTCCGGGGTTATGGGGTTTTGGTACGGGTTTAACAAATTCAATATGGATTTTGTTTGGAGCGGCTTTATTGCACAACTCCTCCGACGAAAATAATCAAAAAAACAGACTTCCGCACTGCTGAAAGGCCCCGACATCCAGGCGGCCATCGGGGCAAGTCTGCAGCCTATCCGCCTGATGACTGGTACTGCTGACTGCCAACTGGTACTGCCGACTGGTCAGAACGTCTGCATCTCATACAGCTTCCTGTATATCCCGGCAGGGTTCCTGACCAGCTCCTCGTGGGTTCCGTGTTCAACTATCCGTCCCTCCTCAACAACAACAATCATATCAGCATGCTGGATCGTGGAAAGCCTGTGAGCTATAATAATCGATGTACGGTTCTCCATAAGCTTCAGCATCGCATCCTGCACCAGCCTTTCCGACTCTGAATCAAGTGCCGAAGTAGCCTCATCAAGTATCAGTATAGGCGGATTGGCCATGACAGCCCTGGCGATGCTGATCCGCTGACGCTGTCCTCCGCTGAGCTTGTTGCCTCCCTCACCCACGGTAGCCTGGTAGCCTTCGGGCGACTCACTGATGAAGTCATGGGCATTGGCAATTGCGGCCGCCCTCTCCACACTGCCGGCCTCGGCTTCCCCGTCAAGGGAAAAGGATATATTATTAAAGAAGGTATCATTGAACAGTATCGCCTGCTGGCTTACAATACCCATCAGATGCCTCAGGTCCCTGATGTTCACGTCGCGCAGGTCTATGCCGTCAATCAGCACTGTTCCGCGGTCAGGATCGATAAAGCGTGGTATAAGGTCAACAAGGGTCGATTTGCCCCCGCCTGACCTGCCAACAATAGCAACACTCTGTCCCTTCCTTATTGTAAGTGAGACATCTTTCAGAACAGGTTCATGATTATATGCAAACCAGACATCCCGTAACTCAATGGTCTCCCTGAACCCGGTCAGTCTCACCGCATCCGGCTTCTCGGTAATTGTCTCGCCGGCGCTGAACACCTCATTGATCCTGTCGATGGAAGCCATCCCCTTCTGTATGCTGAACCAGGCGCTGGAGATTGACTTCGCCGGCTGAATAATCTGGGAAAAGACCACCACGAAGGCAATCAGCCTGTCAGGCGACATGTTGCCGGCCCCTTTCAGTGCAAGGAGACCTCCGTAGTAAATAACTATGAGGAGCACCACAGTTGAAAGGAATTCACTTACCGGATGGGCCATATAGGCCTTCCGGACCACCCTCCTGAAGGTCCTGGTGTACTTATCGTTGGCTACCCCAAACTGCCGTCTCATCTTGTCCTCGGCATTGAATCCCTTGATGATCCGAAGCCCTGTGAGGGTCTCCTCGAGTACGGAGAGGAGCCTGCCCAGCGCCCGCTGGCCAACAAAAGACCTGGTCTTAAGGCTGCGGCTGATACGTGCTATAGCCCATGCACTGAGCGGAAGCATAAGCAGGGCGAAAAGCGTCAGCTGGGGGCTGGTTACAAAAAGGTATACAACGAAGATAATTATGGTGAACGGGTCGCGGAACATCATGGATAATGAAGACATCACAGATATCTCTATCTCCTGCACGTCATTTGAGACCCTGGTCATCAGGTCACCTTTCCGGGCCTCGGAAAAGTAAGACAGAGGCAGCCTCAGTATCTTGTCGTATATCCGGTTCCTGACATCTTTTACGGTACCGGCCCGCAGACTGGCCATGCAGTTGTTTGCAAGAAACACAAGCAGGTTCTTTATAAAACTGGCTATCGCGAAGATAATCACCACCATCAGGAGGGTTCTCATCTCCCCGTATCTCTCAATTGATGATGAAAAGAACCAGTTGGCCCAGTTTTTTATATATGAAGCTGAAAGGCTGAACTGACCCGGATCGGGAACTGCTTCTACCCTCTTGAACAGAATCTGGAGGAAGGGAACAATGAGTGTATAGGTAAAAAGGGCAAAAAATGCGCTAAGGATATTATAGCTCATATTCTGCACCGCAAGCCACTTGTAGGGCCTGAGGTACTGCATAAGAATCCTGATGCTCTTCATCTCTGCGTATCAGAAACCGGTGTAATTGAACGGGGTTACAGCCTTCATCTCCTCCCTGACGGCTTCACTGACATCAAGAGTATCTATGAACTTTCTGATAGTCTCTCCGGTGATCTTTTCATTTGTCCGGGTAAGTTCCATCAGCGCCTCGTAAGGTTTGGGGTACCCCTCCCTCCTGAGTATTGTCTGGAGTGCCTCGGCAACAACAACCCAGTTATCCTCCAGGTCGGCGTTAATTTTATCACGGTTGACGATCAGTTTGGAGAGCCCTTTCTTCACTGATTTCCAGGCGATCAGGGTGTGAGCCATTGCTACACCGGTATTCCGGATAACTGTTGAGTCGGTAAGGTCGCGCTGCAGGCGCGAAACCGGCAGCTTGGAGGAGAAGTGTCCGAACAATGCATTTGCCACTCCGAGATTTCCCTCTCCGTTTTCAAAGTCTATCGGGTTAACCTTGTGTGGCATGGCAGATGAGCCAACTTCCCCCTTCACTATTGTCTGCTTGAAATAGTCAAGCGAGATATAGCTCCATATATCCCTTGAAAGATCAATGATTATTGTGTTTATGCGGCTTATGCAGTCGAACAGTGCTGCCAGCCCGTCATAGTGTTCAATCTGTGTTGTCGTCTGCTGCCGTTCAAGTCCAAGCCTGTCATTCAGCAGCCTGTCGGCGAATTCCGGCCAGTTTACTCCCGGATAAGCTACCCTGTGGGCGTTAAAGTTGCCGGTTGCCCCTCCGAACTTGCCGCTGTACTTCATTGTCATAAGGGTCATGAGTTCACCGTAAATCCTC
>JAKAXP010000068.1 GCA_021816545.1 Bacteroidota bacterium | reverse complement strand
ATCTGTGCCGGCGTTGGAATGAATTAAAAATGAAGGCAATCTCGGGAAATTGGTTAAAATTTGTCTAATAACAGAAGTCATGGCAAAATATCTTGTGGAAGTTTCTCATAGCCCTGATAAGATTGAATGTCTTCGTACAATTCAGATCTTTGTAAGCTCCGGGTCTCACTTTCTTACCCACGCAGATTGGGGTTGTCTTGATGGAGAACATAAAGCCTGGTTCATATTGGATGTTGACAGGAAGGAAGAAGCTCTCCAGATTGTGCCCTCCTATTACAGGCGGAATACTAAAATAATAAAACTCAGCAATTTTAGCCTCCAGGAGGTTGAGAACATGCTGAACCATCACGAGATGAAATGACCTGGCAAAGTAAATTATTTAACCCGCATTCAGGGGAAACATATAAATACTAAATGCACTGGTTATTTTCTGTTATTTAGAGAAATGGATATTCCGGATCCCGACATGGATCAATATGCCACTGATGACCGGGAATTTGATTCAGGTTATCGTTAAAATAATCCGCATGAAAATCAAACCATTTAATGTTATAGACTACAGCCCTTTACCTGAAATGGAGGTTGATATACTTCCTGAAGGTGGTGATCCTGTGGAGATTGAAGGGGAAATTTACTTTGTTTGTGATACGAATATAAATGAGCTGGACAAACAAGCGATCGAGGTTATACCGTTGGTCGTCAAAAATCCCACTGGGGTAGAAAACATTCATGATTATGTAAAGTGCCTGACGATTGCACAAAGAAGAATACAGTTCAGGAAGGCAAACAATATCTGTGACATTTATGATTGTGATGAAATGGTTATTTCCTAGTTAAAGTCCTGCCTTCTCTGACCGCTCTGGGAAAGTTCTGGAATTATTGACACCCGGGTTGGTGATCTGCGTCAATCCACAAACAGAACAATAATTAAATTGTTTTGTTCCATTTGGTAATAGGGTTAAATTCATTCTCAAAATGAGAAAGTTAGTTGCAGCAATCAATATGACACTTGACGGGTTTTGCGATCATACAGCAGTAAATCCGGATGAAGAAATACATGAGCATTATGCAGACCTGTTAAGGAATGCAGGCACCATTCTGTATGGAAGGAAAACCTATCAGCTGATGGAATACTGGAAAACCCTTGCAGCCAATCCTTCCGGTAACAAAACACTTGACGAATTTGCTGTTGTAATGGACCATACCCCGAAAATTGTTTTTTCTCATACACTTAAAAAAGTAGATTGGGAAAGTGCAAAGCTGGCAAAACGGGGCATTGAAGAAGAGGTTACGGAACTCAGGCAGCAACCAGGCAAAGACATTCTTGTAGGCAGTCCCGGGTTGATAGTAGCTTTGACAAATCTTAATATGATAGACGAATATCAGATTTGTGTTCACCCGGTTATAGCAGGAGGTGGTTTACCATTATTTAAAAACATAAAAGTGAAAACCAATCTTAGACTTAAAAAGACAAAAGTGTTCAGCGGAGGTGCAGTAATTCTTTACTATGAACCGGATTAACAACTCCCTTCTTTCAGACCAACTGTAAACAGTTTTAAGTTTTCATATCAAGCGGCTGCCAGTCTGTGGGCCCAGTAGGGATCGAACCGGCGACACCCTGATTATGAGCGTTAAATTAAATTTTCAACAGGTTTATACAGATTTGTTTCTGTTTGTCCCAATTAGTTTTGTGGCAACCTAATTGTAAAAGATTTTATCGTTTTTCACCGATATGGCAGAAATACTGGCGCCAAAATTGGCACATCCAGCCTTAATTATTCTCATTTTATGCCTGAATTGAAAGATCTGTCTTCCAGAAAACGACTAAAATAATCAGCGATATACTGAGTCGATAAATATTTCAGAATAATATTTTTCTGGTTTTCGTTGCCAGGAAATTGAGTATCCAGAGATATCAGCTCATAAAGACTCTGAGCAAGCATTACATCAATTGCCATGCATGGACCAACCCCAAGTAGATTCTGAAAATTGTCCTTCCTTTTCAGTGCCCCGAAGGCATAATATTTAATATTATATGTATCCTCATAATCCCTGGAGAATCTCTCAACCGTATTTCCCCATTTTTTGTAAAACACTTTTTGTATCGCTGCAATTTCTGAATTCTCGAAGTCATGATATTCATCAATAAATGCTTTTTCTTCCTCTGAAAATTCAATCCCGTTTTCTTTCATATAGTCAATCACATCTGAAACCAAACTGTTCAGCTCTCCTTTACCCATGCTTACTTTCCGGATAATGTCGGGATGTTTATTAAGAAATTGAAAAGCCTGGTTCCCATGGTCATTAAAAAATCTTGAATATGCTTTTATTATCTCTGTAAGTTCTGTTCGATCAAGACCTTTGACAAGCACCAGGTCTTCTTCAGTGAAGGGGTAATCTGCAATAATAAGCTTGAAAACAAGATCAATAAAAGGGTGATTCCCGGGCTGAATAATGTAATCACCTTCTGGTTGTATCAGGGCTATATTCTTAAAACTGTGGATAAAGGCATTATAACTGTCGCTATAGATCCCAATGGGATTATTTAGAAGGT
This sequence comes from Bacteroidota bacterium, assembly GCA_021816545.1. Lineage (GTDB taxonomy): Bacteria > Bacteroidota > Bacteroidia > Bacteroidales > VadinHA17 > SR-FBR-E99. The sequence goes on along the minus strand of JAKAXP010000068.1, from coordinate 8,148 downwards.
CGTCCGTCAGAAAATCGAAATATCCGGCTGCAAGCGATTCTACCTCCAAGGGTATCTCCATAACAGGTGTGCTGAGATTGTGCTGTTCTTTATAGGCACTTCTGTAGTACCAGTCATAATCCAGAATATGGGATGAGTAAATGTACTCCATGTTCATCTTTGCCATCTGGTAAGCCTTTGTACATAAATGAAGCTCCTTTCTAATTGAATCGAGTGAATTAATATCCTTTTCCAGGTTATTCAGGCAGTAAGTTTTATACTGTTCCGGCGACATATTGGTTATGGTCTGCCGCATTTCATTGTAATTAAAGCTGTTAATGTCCTTAAGCCTATCCAGATCGTAATTGACCAGGGCTGACTCTCCCCTGTACTCAGATTCATTTGTCCCAAGATCAATCATCTGGAACATCTTCTTCCCCGGCTCCAGAAACACTGAGCCCCGGTAACCACTTGATATTATATGGGCAATCTGAGGATATAACAGCGGTATCTTCCGGAAGAAGCCACCATTTTTAGAAATTTCAATTCTGTAACTGTAATCTTTTCCGCTGATTATATCTTTAAAAGTAAGATAAAAAGCCCCGCTGAATTTATGCGGATTATAACCCGCAAAGAATCCACTGTATATTGTCGTGTCCTCATGAAATACAGGATCACTGAAAGGAGTGTCTTTATTTATATCGGTTTTCGTCATTGACGGCTTGTCTTTTGAATATAAGACTGACTCTTCAGGCGATTCACCAACAAGTAACCTTCTCCCTTTCTTCTTCAGGTACAAATAAACAGCTGATTCACTATTTTTTATGATAATCGAACCCTTCCTGTTTTTGAAATCAGCATTTTCATAACTCCATAATTTTTCCTTGTAAGCGACCTGGTCGCCCAGTAAACTCAAATCCCAAGTTCCTGTTGAGCAATTAAACCAGCTACCCGCAAATGACTCAGGTACTGATGGGCTAGTCGAATTCGCTTTCAATTGTATGCCCCGGATAATCCAATCCGATTCAACAAAGTCAATTTCATCAACCTTTTCAGAGATTCCCGGAAAAATCAGTTTATAATCCATCTCTCCCGATTCGGGCATGTAATGCCTTTCTCCAAGAGGAATACCATCTGTTCTTTCGATAAACAATTTTTCACCAGAATTATTAGCTTCGATATATGTATCGGGCTGGATTTCGATCCACCAACCTGGTGTAAAAGTGACATGAAAATGAAGAATTGTTGATGCTTCACTTAAGTCAATCTTGCTGATTCTGACATAAGGGGTAGAGCTGGATTTGTATGATGGGTTATTAATAATGGTTCTGGAATTCATTTTTGTTGCACAGGCGAACATAAGGCCGGCAATAACCGGCAGGATGAGGATATTCTTCAGCAATGCTCTCCTTGAGGTTGGTATTTTATTTATCATAATGATCCTGTCCTTGATAGACCTGTTGAAGTTATGAGCCAGAGAATAAGATCTCATTTTCGACTGAAAGTTCAGAAGCCTGTATTGGTACTCCTTGACGCTTCCGTTAGCCCTGATTGACTCCTGGTCTGCGAGATATTCATTATTCAGAATCACAGATCTTTTCATTAACCAGGTTATCGGGTTATACCACTGAAATGCAATTATCAGTTCACACAAAAGAAGATCAAATGTGTGTCCCTGTCTTATATGCGCACACTCATGATCAAGAAGGTCCGAATAGTTCTCGCTCTGAATTACAGCGGAAGGTATTACGGCATAAGGAAAAAATGAAAACGGCGGAAGGTCAGAATTTATCTCAATTACTTTGGGAAACTTATTTCGTAATACAATCCCTTTTTTAATTACCCTGCGTGTGCTTATCACCCTGACTATTAGCCTAAGCAGTAATAGTATTGTAACCGAAAAGTAACCTGAAATCAGTATCCTTTCATAATTCAGAGAGTTACTGACGACTGGTATTATTGGATCTCCAACGGGTTCTGCAGTTACAGCACCCCCTGCTGTCAGAATCTCTGTCCCGGTTGACTCTATCTCATTTACAACTGAAAACCTTAAAGCGGGGATGACAAAAGGAAGAATTAAAATCAGAATCAGAAAAATTCTGTTTCTTACATAGAAAGTGTCTTTTCTGAATAATAAAAGATATACCAGATAAAGGGCGGCTGTAGCTACCGATACTTTGAAGAGATAAATAAAAAGGTCATTCATTGTCCTGTTTCTTTTCGATTATCTCAATAAGTGATTTCAAATCTTCCGCACTCAGCTTCTTCTCATTCACGAAATAAGAAACGACATTCTGATAGGATGAGTCAAAATATCTCTTGACGAAACTTTTCATCTGAGAATTCCTGTACTCTTCCTTGGATATGAGAGGGAAGTATTCATGTGTCCTTCCATATGATTTGTGATCTACAAACCCCTTTTTTTCAAGGATCCTGACGATTGATGATACAGTAGAATACGGTAAATCCGGTATCGGTAACCTGGGTGTGATATCATTAACCAGCGCCCTTCCCATGTCCCAGATCACAGACATTACTTCCTCCTCCCGTTTTGTTAGCCTTTTCATGATTTGAAAATTTATTTGAGTCAAAGGTATAACGCAATTATGTTTTTTACAACGCATAAGTGCGTTATATAACTTAATTGTGTTTATTTATATTGATTCTAAATAACTGAGGTCGACACAACTGATGATAAATTCTTATTTAACTGTCAGTTATAAAAGCAGGCTATTATTTTTCTTTTTGTTTGAAGCCAATTTTTGGTCTTGGTTTGCTCTCTTCCTGGAGCATTTGTTGCAGAGCGGTAAATATGATCCTGAATTGTTCATCATACCTTTGTTCGAGTTTTTCTATTTTTTCAGCAAGGTCCTTATGGTCTATTAATAGTTGTCTTAGTTTCACGAAAGTTCTAAGGATCGCAATATTTACCTGAATAGCTATCGGACTGTTTAATACGCTTGAAAGCATTGCTATTCCCTGTTCTGTAAATGCAAAGGGTCTGGCACCGCCAAATATTTGTTTTGAAGGTATCACATCTTGTGATACCAAACCATCTATTTCTTCATCCGTGAGTTCAAACATAAAGTCTTTCGGAAATCTGTCAGGATTTCTTCGGACAGCTTGTTTTAGTACTCTGGTTTCTACATCATATAGCTTAGCGAGATCAGTATCAAGTATAATTTTTTCACCTCTTATAAAATAGATTATACTCGCCAGATTTGTTTCCTTAAGAATCGGTAATTTGCTCATATTCAAATGGTATCACAATTTGTGATACCATAAAGTTAAGCAAATCGAATTATTTCTATTCGTTTTTGCCGTCAAATATTCCTGAAATCCGTACTTATGTGGCCACTTAAAAGAAGGACTGGTAATCTATTTCAAATCATCAAATCCACATCAAACACGCTCGGATGATGTCCTTATCAGAGGAAAAGTACTTTCGAGTAAATTTCGCTTTTAATATCCAATTTTAAGGTGAATGTTGGCACTTTACTGGTACAATAAAAAAGATACCTACAATTAGTATTGTAAGTGTCTGATTTTGTGTGGGCCCAGCTGGGATCAGGACCGAGCGTTAAGTCCCGACATGGTATGTCGGGACAGCGAAGGGGCCAGCCTGCAGGGTTGGCTCGATCCCATGCAGAAATGAAAAAAGGCAGCCGAAATCGGCTGCCAGTCTGTGGGCCCAGTTGGGATCGAACCAACGACCCCCTGATTATGAGTCAGGTGCTGCTAACCATCTGAGCTATGGGCCCGAGAAATTATTTCAAATCAACCGGCCCTTTCTGTTCTCTGTGGTCAACGACCCTCCCGACTAAAGTCGGGATGCTGCTAACCATCTGAGCTATGGGCCCAAAATAACAGGGTGCAAATATAATATCAAATTGAAATATCTGCAAACCTTTTGTAATGCTTAATCTGCGGTTAAATTATCGGCGCTACCCCTGCAATCTGGCTGCTTCGCTAAAATGACCCACCGGGTCATTTTTATACGCTCGCACCTCCCTTGCCTAATGCCTGTTAATGTAATCAAACAAAACGCTGCCCGCTTCATCCAGGTCATACCCGAAGGTGATCAGCCCGCCACGGTCACCGGCCATGACAATGATCCTCTTTTCAAATACCTCAGGCTCACTGAAAATACGGATCATCTCCCGCGCCATCGCCGGAGTGCCGTACTCAACCGAAGGATCTGTCGTCGGGACTTTGTTCATCAGCTCCTCCCAGAGGGGCATAGAGTGCACATGAATTATTGCATTTGTTCCCGGATCTGCAGTGTATATTGCCGCATGGGTCAGCGACTCCGAGGAGGCCTTCAGAGGCCCGCTGCACATCACGGCATTATCGTCAATGTTGAACGATGAGACCTTGACATAATGGCCAGGTTCCAGCTCCGGGATATCGCCCGTTGATGAGCCGGTGATGATGAACTGCGACGTCTTTCCCAAACGTATGCTGATATTCCCGAAACCGACGCCATTCTCAAATGCGCCGACAAGATCGAGGTTGAAAAGAATCTCTCTCCAGTGATTGATGATCTCATACTGCTCGTCAGTGATGACCGAACCCGACTGGCTCCAGTAGCAGTTGAACTTTACAAAACCTTCCATATAACTTATGATACTGTTTTTATAACCGATTCCTTATCCGCCCTGCAAACACCCCGGTCTGTGACCAGGCCCGTGATCAGACGTGCGGGCGTCACGTCAAACCCGTAATTTGAAACAGCAATACCTTCCGGAGCAATGCTGATACCGTCAATTGTCCTCACCTCTTCCGCGTCTCGCTCTTCTATCTCGATCTGCTCCGGACGGTCAATTGTCATGTCAAATGACGACACTGGCAGTGCCGAATAAAACGGAATGCCGTTGTCATATGCCGCAAGCGCCTTAAGATAGGTCCCCGTTTTGTTTGCCACATCGCCTGATGCCGTTGCCCTGTCACAACCCACGAACACGATATCCACCCTCCCGTTCTGCATCAGATGTCCGCCTGCGTTGTCAGTGATGAGTGTGCAGGGTACCCCGTGGTTGAGCAGTTCCCACGCAGTGAGACGGCTCCCCTGGTTGCGGGGACGGGTCTCGTCGACCCATACATGAACCTTAATGCCTTTGTCATGAGCAAGATAAACAGGTGCCAGCGCTGTCCCGTAATCGACGCATGCGAGCCACCCGGCGTTGCAGTGCGTCAGTATATTGACGGTCTCCCCTCCCTTTATGCTGCTTATCGCTTCTATTAACGGAAGCCCGTGTACGCCTATCAGCCTGCTTCGTTCAGCTTCCTCATCGCACAATCCTTCAGCTGCTTTTCTCAAAACATCGGCATCCGGGAAGCTTTTCATCACTCCGGTCATATAATCCACCGCCCATGCAAGGTTGACGGCGGTAGGCCTGGCAGACTTAAGCTGCTGTGCGTCACTGATCACTGCATTATAAACATCACCTGCGCGGCTCTGTTCAGTACCGCTGGAATTTCTTTCCCTGCCACTGTGCCGAAGGAAGGAGAGATAAATGCCCCATGCAGCTGCAGCCCCGATAAGAGGTGCGCCCCGGACAGTCATATTGCTAATGGCATCATATACATCAGCCGCACTCCTGAGCGTAATAACCTCAAGGGAAAAGGGAAGCATGCGCTGATCAATCACATGAACCGCCCCGCGGTCTGATTCATCATGCCAGATGCTCCTGTAATACCTGTCCTCAACCTTCATCAAAAGCTCTCCCCTCAGAAATTAATCTGTAAAATTAAAAATAATTACACTGATAATGATAATCAGCACATTCACTTAATTCACCCTCTTTTCTTTTCGAATTTCCGACCCATTTGTTCTATCTTTATAGAATGAATTGATTATCTTTGCATAAGATTAAAACTTATGGTTGACAAAGAGGAATACAGGGAACGGATCATACTGACTGCCAGTAAGATTTTCAGTCATTACGGCTTCAGGAAGACGACGATGGAGGAGATTTCCCGTGCGCTGAAGAAAGGGAAGAGTTCAATCTACTATTATTTCCAGAGCAAGGAGGAGATTTTCGAGGCAGTAGTGCTTTATGAGGCAAACCAGCTTCGCACAAGGCTGACAACTGCTATCAAGGAGGTTGATTCTCCTCCGGACAAGCTGCGCAACTACATATACGTGAGGATGAAGGAGTTTGCCAAGCTGTCAAACTACTACAATGCTGTCTTTGACAAAAACCTTGATCATTTTGAGTTCATAGAAAGGATCAGGTCGCGGTATGACCGCGAAGAGCTTGCCATCCTCCGTCTGCTTGTCTACGTTGGAAACAACCGCGGTATCTTTGCCGTGGAGGACAGTGAATATACGGCCATGGCGATCCAGACGATGCTGAAGGGGATGGAGGTGCCGCTCTTCTGGCGCAAGCGCGAAATGGACATCAACCACCGCCTGGAGGCGATTCTCACCCTGATTTTTAACGGGATACTTAAGAAGCAGTAAGCTACCTCCTGGGCGCGCCTTTTTTTACAGGCCCTGACGCGGCTACCGGCGAAGGTGCGGGCTTCTGTTTGTATGCCCAGATCAGTAATCCAATTCCGATCATGACAAACGGTATGCTGAGCCACTGACCCATGTTCAGCTTCATCCCGGCCTCGAAGGCCACCTGGTCTTCCTTCACATACTCCACAAAGAACCTGAACCCGAATACCAGCACCAGGAACAGACCGAAAAGCAGTCCAGGTTTTTGTTTACCGAGATTCTTCCAGTAGATACGCATCAGTATTCCGAAGATTGTAAGGTATGCAAGTGCCTCATATATCTGTGTTGGATGCTTGGGTGCATTCTCTCCGTTACGGAGGAATACAAATCCCCACGGCAGTGTGGTTTCAACACCGTAAATCTCTGAGTTCATGAGGTTCCCGAGGCGGATCAGCGCCCCGGCAAGTGCAACAACAATTACCACCCTGTCTATGGCCCAGATGAAGGTCTTCTTTTCCTTCCTCGCGAAAAGCCAGAGTGCAATAGGTATGGCTATGGCTGCCCCGTGACTTGCCAGCCCGCCGTGCCAGACCTTCAGTATCTCCAGCGGCCTTGCCAGGTAGTACTCAGGTTCATAGAAGAGGCAGTGGCCCAGCCTGGCACCGACAATGGTGGCAATTGCCACATATACGGTAAGCCTGTCAAGGGTTGCATCTCCAAGTCCTTCGTTCCTGAAGATCCTCCTCATAAGGTAATAGCCGAAAACGAAGCCTGATGCGAAGAGCAGTCCGTACCACCTGACTGCAAAGTCGCCAATCCGGAAGATCTCCGGGTTAACGTTCCACGGAATAATCAGAAAATCCATAACGATGCTGTTTGGAAGACAAATTTATGCAAAAAAGAATCAGGTGTGCCATTTCCCTTGAAAAGGTCCCTATGCCCTGCCCACTGACGCACATCATGTAACAAAATTTGATGTAAGTTTGCAGGTGGTGGATCACGGGAAACACATATCAGGCAGCCTTGGGCTGACAGTGGTTGCAATGCTGTTTGTGCTTTCGTGCGCAAAGATCAGCGCACCCACCGGAGGGCCGAAGGATAATGATCCCCCCGTCATTCTGAAAAGCCTGCCCGAAAACGGCACTGTGAAGTTCACCGGGAAGTCATTCAATATAACCTTTGATGAGTTTGTTGTCCTTGACCGTATAACTGAAAAATTCATGGTATCACCTCCCCTGGCAACAAAGCCAGAGGTGAAACTGAAAGGCAAAAGCCTGATTGTAAACTGGGAAGATGACCTTGCAGACAGCACGACCTACACTTTCTATTTCCAGGATGCCATCCGTGACAACAACGAGAACAACCCCATCCCCAATTACCAGTATGTATTTTCCACCGGACCTTTCCTGGACTCACTGTCTCTGACCGGTAACGTGTTCAATGCATCCGACCTTGAGATTGTTGAGGATGTGACTGTCATAATGTATTCAAACCTGTCTGACACGGCGCCGCGGAAGGTGCTTCCCGCATATATTTCAAGGCTTGACCCGTCGGGAGGATTCATGATCGGCAATATCAGGCCGGGAAAATACAGGCTCTACGCGCTTAAGGACCTGAACGGCAACACCCGCTATGATCTCGATGATGAGATCTTCGCGTTCTGCGATTCAGTTATCGACATAACACCCGAAAACTACTTCGGGCTTGTCCCTGACACTATTACA
>JAKAXP010000067.1 GCA_021816545.1 Bacteroidota bacterium | reverse complement strand
TACAGCCAGGCTGGCGCCTGTGGTGATATCCCTGAGGAGCTCGGCAGAAAATGAATTTATATCAATTACTATCTGAATGTTGTTGATTGTCGAACCGTCATTCAGCGCCACAAATGCCACGTTCTTGATCTCCCTCTTTGTCCTGACCCACCCCTTGACAAGTACCTTTTCACCTGTAACCGGGCTGGCAAGCAGTTCCTTTACTCTTTTCCTCTTCATAAATGATTAATGCATTATGCTGACAAAAATAGCATTTTGTTCCTGTTGCCGTAATGATCTTTCAACAAATGGCATTGTTTTTGTGCACAAACGCAATTTTTCACGTAGTGCAGGCGTTACTTCCTTATGATATTGGCTATTGAATTTATCCTGTAAATAGGGTAATTTTACTATTCTAATTGAAAACGAAAACATTATGGAAGTTGACAGCAAGATGATTGTGGTTCCATGGGATTTTACCCCTGTAACGGAGTATGCATTGCAGCATGCCATCAAGATATCACTCATGACACGAAATGAGGTCTGCCTGCTGCATATTGTGGAGAAGATCACCACCGAGGGAGGGATTAAGGCCAAGCAGGCTGCCATGGAAAACAGGGGTGCTGAGGTTGAGCGCAGATTTGGGGTAAAGGTTAAGACTCATGTTGCCCGAGGTACTATTTTCAAACAGATTCCTGAATTCGTAAATGACCGCAAGGCATCACTGGTGGTAATGGGAACGCATGGCATGAGCGGCATGCAGAAACTTACCGGCAGCTGGGCACTGAAGGTTATTGCAAAATCAAAGGTGCCTTACATAGTGGTTCAGGCCCCGCCTGAGGACAATGAAAGATATCACAATATAGTGTTCCCGGTTGACTTCCGCTCAGAGGAGAAGGAGAAGCTCTCCATGGCAATATTCATGGGCAAGTACTTTGACTCAAAGGTGCATATACTGAAGGCACAGAGGAAGGACGACTCGCTTGCAAAGAAGACCAACCTGAACCTCAATTATACGGTGAGGATGCTTCTGCAGAACAATATTGAGTATGAAATCCATGAAATCCCCGCTGATAAGGTTGGCGAGCGGACCCTGGAGATTGCACAGGAAATGAAGGCTGACCTTATTCTCATAATGACAACCAAGGACATCACATTTGCCGACTTCGTATTCGGTGCGAAGGAGCAGTATATAATAGCCAACAGTTCGAAGATACCTGTGTGCTGCGTGAATCCCACCTCTGCATATGCCAACGTGGGGCAGTTCATGTACGGTTAGCAGCGCGGAATTTGCCCGCCTAACATCGAAAACCGCATATCGCAATTAGCAAATCCCAGATCGGCAATGTCTATTGTTGTCAGTAACGTATCAAAACACTACGGAGCCCAGAAGGCGCTGGATGATATCTCCTTTACAATCCCGGCAGGAGAGATAGTGGGATTCATCGGCCCCAACGGCGCCGGAAAGTCAACAATGATGAAGATCATCACCGGCTTTTTTCCCGCTGATGCGGGACAGGTGACGGTTTGCGGCTTGCCTGCCGGCCCGGCTGCCAGGGAGATGAGGCGATTCATAGGTTACCTGCCTGAAAACAACCCACTCTACCTTGACATGTACGTGAGGGAATACCTGGGTTATGTTGCTGACATATATGGACTTGGAAAGGGAAGCAGGGAGGCGGTCAATTCTGTCATCGAACGTACCGGTCTTGCCCCCGAGCAGGGGAAGAAGATAGGGGCTCTCTCAAAGGGCTACCGGCAGCGTGTCGGGCTCGCACAGGCGCTGATCCATGATCCGAAGGTGCTGATACTTGATGAGGCCACCACTGGTCTCGATCCCAACCAGATTGTTGAGATCCGCAACCTCATCTCCGAAGCAGGAAAGGAAAAGACAGTAATGCTGTCAACCCACATAATGCAGGAGGTTGAAGCCATCTGCAGCCGTGTTATTATAATTGACCACGGCCGCATCGTTGCCGACGGTCCCATTGACCGGATCTCCTCTCTCGCTGGCGCCCGCCTCGAGGACACATTCAGGCAGCTGACCGGGAGATAGAAGCCCCCCTGATTTCGATTTTTTGACCAGAGCTGACTGCAGGCTTGACCTGTGATTGTCATTTTTTCATTTTCCTCAAAAACCAAAAAGAATTTTGTGTATTGAACACAAAAGTCTAAATTTGGTATTGTCTGTTTCGCTGCAGACATCTATGGTTTCATATTTAGTTTATTAACAATTAAACGTCAATGAGATGAAAAAGATGTCGTTTATTCTGTTGCCATTATTAATTATGGCAGCCTGTGAGAACCATTCCAGGGAGGATGATTGGAACAACTCTGCGCTGGAATCATATGAGATAGGTAAAATGCATAACGAGGTCCTTGCCTATTATGCCAGTAAGTCTTCTTATAACTATCATCCGGTTGAAGCAATTTCAGTTATCCGGGATTTTCTTGTCGAAGAAAAAAAATATGATGAGAAGATCGTGGACAACTGCATCAAAGAAATAACAGAAACCCCCGGATATAACACGCTTTTTAGCACAAAGTCGGTTACAGAAGACTATGACCTAGATATATATCTGGAAGAGGTGGAAATGCATTTCAAACCATCAGAAGAGATTATGGCTGTTATTGAACAAGCTTTTAAGCTGGGAGAATGGGCCACTCCTGAGGCTGTAAGGGATTTTATAAAGCAGAATCTGCAGGTGAGAAGATGGACTTACGTGGATAAGGATCTGGCATATGTTTTTTCAGATGTTTTACTAAATTCATATAATTATTGGATGACAACAAATCCTGATGGCACTAAACTGAAAAAAAGCTCGTTAGTCATTCTTTATGATGCCGGAGGAGCTCTGCACGGACTCATTTTTGGTCCGGTAGGTTCAATAATTGAAGGTGCCCTGCTTTCTGTTGCTGCCAATGAGAGAATACCTGATGATGAATAATAACGAAAAAAGATAAATATTATGAAAGCTGATTTGGGTATGAACAGCTACAACTTCAGGATTGGGGGTGTAGTATTGAGCGGGCTAAGTCTGGCCGGTTATATTTTTTTCAGCATTTCTGAATTTAATCCGATTATTTCCGGGAACCTGACTTCGGCCAAATTGTCGTCATGGTTGTTCGCATGCGGACTCCTGATTTTTCTATACTCCAAAGACAAAAAACAAAATGAAGTCACGATATCGGAAACAAACACTATTTCGAGACTGTTTCTTACCGCGCTATATGCATGCCTGATAGCATTCAGCCTTATTCAGCACCTCAACAGTGACTTCACAATAAATATACTGGTTGTGGTCTTGTTCTTTCTTGTTGTTCAACTGATTTACACTATATCAAGACAATATGGACATGTCTCAAATAAGAGCTTTTATATAGTTTCAACAGTCATATTCCTTGCAGGGCTGATTGTTCTTATACTTATGTAAGAATCTCTATTCTGAAAAGGCAATACTGATAGGGTCAGAGGCAACAAGCAATAGAAAACGGTGCAGATAATTGATCCACTGCCGACTGTTGACAACTGTACCCTTCCGCCAGCAGGTGAATGCTGGACAGAGCCTCTTCCCGTGTCGGAGACTCAAATTGTCAACTTTTAATTTATTGCCGTTCCAGCCACCTGGAAAGGAAAAGATCATAGACGGAATAATACCTGCCGTTTATGTCACTTTCTTCGTATATCATCTCCTTTGTCATGAGGGAGTCGAGTGCCCTCGTCACTCCGGCCGGAGTGCCAAGCGAATATTTCTCTAAAAACTCTGCCGCGTTAGGCTTGTATACCCTGCCCTCCTTCGCCACAGCCATAAGGATTTGCCATTGGTTTGATGTAAGGAGATGCCGGTATTGCAGGAAGGTCTTTTCCTGCTCTTCCAGAATCTCCCCGCATATCACTTTCACTGACTGAAGGTCAATGTTTTTACCGCCAGAACCGTAGATTGTATTGCAAACAGATTGTGTATAATATGTATGTCTCCGGGTCCAGTCAATGATAAAACCTATTGCATCACTGGTAATAGTCCTCTTTCTTTCATTGAACCTGTCTTCTATGAAGCGACCGTACTCTTCCGATGGTATTGCCGGCAGGCTTACTATCCTGGTGCTGGCAAAGAAAGGCCTTTTGGAGTCATGGAATATCTCATTCATCATATGCCTGTTACTTCCGCTGAATATGAAATGGATATTGTTCAGTGGCTGAATCATCGTCCTGAGTATCGCTTCAGCGTTGCCCTCTGCATATGAAGTAACTACCTGAAACTCATCAAAAGCCAGGCAGACATCTGTCTCCTGCTCATTCAGGAAATTCAGAAGAGCGGAAAGAGTAACCTCATAATCAGTGTCTGTGGCATACTCAAATCTCACCTCCGGAGACCCTGTCAATGGATCATATTTTATCACAGGACGAAGGCTCTTCAGAAATGAAATGAACTTTTTCCCAATCCGCTTCCTTTGCGGTAAAACATTCATTGTTGCAGTTGCCAGCTGCCGTGTAAGGTCCCTTATGCTCGCTGTCGGATATAAATCAACATAAAGACAATACGCCAGTTTTTCCTTTAATATTTGCTGAAATACATGATGTATAAGAGCTGTTTTACCCATTCTACGTAACGAAATAAGGGTGGTATTTTGTCCTCCCATTAGATTTCGGGAAAGTATTCCGGTTTCTTTCACTCTGTCGCAAAATAGCTCTGCTCCATGATATCCGACTACTGGAAAAGGATTCTTCCCATTCATATTGTATCATTTTCTTAACCAAATATAAGAATATTTTTAAACATTATGTATAATACTTTTTGTTTAATACAAATTGTTGAATAATTTCTGAATCATATCTACTGCAAAATGCCGTCCCGATCCACCAGCCGGTGGACGCGAGATTGGTTCTCCTACTTTATCGGAGCCCCAAACTAACAACTGCTGACTGGTACTGCCAACTGCCGACTTTAAGACTGGCTGTTTGCTTTTATCCAATATTTATTACCTTTGCCCCCGTTATTCGACAGGTGGACAGATTTGCGCTGATTGCAACCACGGAAAAAAATGCTAAAACGGTATCCAACCGCTGCTTTTCAACAATCCGTCCCTGCCATTGTTAAACGTAAAAAATTAACAGATGAGCTATTTATTTACTTCTGAATCCGTTTCTGAAGGACACCCTGACAAGGTGGCCGACCAGATCTCAGACGCACTCCTTGACAACTTCCTTGCATGGGACCCCGAATCAAAGGTCGCATGCGAGACACTAGTCACAACAGGACAGGTCGTCGTTGCAGGAGAGGTCAAAACAAAAACCTATGTAGACGTACAGTCAATAATCCGCGAAGTCATCAACAAAATAGGCTATACAAAGGCTGAATACATGTTCGACGGGAACTCATGCGGTATCTTCTCGGCAATACATGAACAGTCGCCTGACATCAACCAGGGTGTCGTCCGCAAGAAGAAGGAAGATCAGGGTGCCGGTGACCAGGGAATGATGTTCGGCTATGCCGTTGACGAGACCGGGAACTATCTCCCCCTCTCACTTGACATCGCGCATGAGCTTGTTTACCAGCTTGCCGAGATCCGCCGTGAAGGCAAACAGATGAAATACCTCAGGCCCGACTCCAAGTCGCAGGTAACTATAGAATACAATGACAACGGCACGCCAAAGAGAGTGCACACAATAGTGGTTTCCACCCAGCATGACGATTTCGACAGGGATGAGAAGAAGATGCTCGAGACAATCAAAATGGATGTGATCAACATCCTGGTGCCGAGGGTTAAGGGAAAATTCGGAGCCGATGTCCAGAAGCTCTTTGACGGGAAGATCAAATATCATGTCAACCCTACCGGTAAGTTTGTTATCGGCGGTCCTCACGGCGACAGCGGTCTGACGGGACGCAAAATCATCGTTGACACCTACGGCGGTCGCGGTGCCCATGGCGGCGGTGCCTTCTCCGGAAAGGACCCCTCGAAGGTTGACCGTTCTGCGGCATACGCTGCACGCCACATAGCAAAGAACATGGTTGCCGCAGGCGTTGCCCGCGAAATGCTTGTACAGGTTTCCTACGCCATCGGCGTGGCCGAACCTGTGGGTATATTTGTGAACACCTTCGGTACCTCTAAAGTGAATGAGAGTGACGGCGAGATCGCAAAGATCATCGGCAAGATGTTCGACCTGCGCCCTGCGATGATCGAGAAGGAATACGGCCTCCGCAAGCCCATCTACAGTGAAACGGCAGCATACGGCCACATGGGCCGCGAGCCCCGTACCGTTGAGAAGACCTTTAAGTCATTCAACGGCAAGCCTGACAAGCAGGTATCAGTCCAGCTCTTCAAATGGGAGGAACTCAACAAGGTGAATGCCATTAAAAAGGCATTCGGGCTCTGAATAAATGACCCCGCCACCCTTACCGGGGGCGTCGTCAGGCTGACGGACCGCGGCCGGGAGACAAGTCCCGGCCTTAATTCCGGGCTTTAGAATGAGGCTTTGACAATCCGTGCAATGTTATCCGATCTGCCGAGGGTATAGTAATGTATCCCCGGCACTTCGTTTTTAAGAAGGTCACGGCTCTGCACGGCGGCCCACTCTATTCCCACCTCCCTGGCCTCATCATCGTTGCGGCATTTGGAGAGCTCATGAACCAGCTCCTCCGGCATGTCAATGTGAAATGTCTGCGGCAGAAGGTTTACATCGCTCATCGCCGAGACCGGCTTGATACCCGGAATCAGCGGTACCGTGACGCCCATGGCGCGAAGTGCATCGCGGAACGCATAAAACTTTGCATTGTCGAAAAACATCTGGGTGACTACGTAGCATGCCCCAGCATCAACCTTGCGCTTGAGATTGACCATGTCACTGGTCATGTTCGGAGCCTCGAAATGCTTCTCAGGGTATCCTGCCACACCAATGCAGAATGACGTTGCAGCGCTGTTCTTCAGCTCCGGGTCAAGGTAGTGCCCCCGGTTCATGTCGGCTATCTGCTGCACCAGCTCGTTGGTGTTGCGGTGACCTCCCTGGTTGGGAATGAATACGCGGCTCCCGCGCGGCGGATCACCGCGAAGGGCAAGCACATCATTGATACCCAGGAAGTTCATCTCTATCAAGGCATTCTCCGTCTCCTCCTTTGTGAACCCGCCGCAGAGGATGTGAGGCACGACGTTTACATTGTACTTGTACTTCACTGCAGCAGCAAGGGCAATGGTGCCGGGCCGCTTGCGCGTGATCCTTCGCTCCAGCAGCCCGTCAGGCCTCTCCGTCAGCACCTCCTCATTGCGGTGCGAGGTGAAGTTTATATAGGCAGGCTCATACTCGAGCAGCGTTTCTATCGTCTTGTAAATACGCTCGATGCTGTGCCCCTTGAGAGGCGGCAGCAGCTCAAATGTGAAGAGCGGCCTTTTCGAGTTCCTTATAAGGTCAATTACTGTCGTTTTCTCCATCATGCAAATTTAAAGATTCGGGGCCAGCCATTTTGCAGCCTCCTCAACGGTGATCCCGCACCTTGCGGCATAGTCCTCAAGCTGGTCGCGGCCAATCGTGCCAACGTTGAAATATGATGACCCCGGTGATGCAAATATATATCCGCATACTGACGAAACAGGCACCATCACATAACTTTCTGTCAGGGATACGCCAATGGTTTCCGTAGCCTTCAGAAGTTCAAATATCTCGCGCTTGCCTGTGTGGTCAGGGCAGGCAGGATAGCCCGGCGCCGGCCTGATCCCCTGGTACTTCACCTTCAGGATCTCAGTCATGGTCAGCTTCTCATCTGTGGCGTAGCCCCAGTGTTTCACCCTTATCTCATGGTGGAGCCATTCGGCTGCCGCCTCGGCGAAACGGTCAGCCAGGATCCTCAGCATTATCGTCTGGTAATCGTCGCCCGCGATATCTGTGGGCAAGGGATCGGCCGGTCTGACTGACACCACGAAGAGCCCTGCGTGGTCATCCTTCTCTGCAACAAAGTCTGCAAGGCAGAGGTTATGGTGCCCGGCCTCCTTCTCTTCCTGGTTACGCAGGAAGCGAAGCCAGGTTTCACCGGCTCCCGGGACACTGCTTGGATTGCCTCCCGTGCTTCCGGGTTGGCCGCCCGAGCTGCCTGGAATTTCGCCCGTGCTGCCAGCATCCATGGAGGCAGTACCTGTAATAAGCCTGACATCATCACCGTGCCGCTCTGCCGGGAAAATCCCCGAGAGGGCCTCAGCCACCATCAGTTCCTCCCCGATGATCCGTTCAATCATCGCCAGGGCATCGTCATAAAGCTTCTTCGCCTCGGCGCCCTTGACAGGATCATTGAAGATATCCGGGTACTTCCCGTTGATCTTCCACGCGAAGAAAAAGAACGTCCAGTCAATGTACTCAGCCAGCGTCCGAAGGCTTACAGGACCAGAGTTGATCACCCCGGGCATCAGCGGTGCAGGCATCGGCCGGTCTGTTCTCATGCAGTTGGCACGGGCCGCTGCCAGCGGGATCAGCTTTTTCTCCCTGCGCGATGCCTCATGGTCCTTGCGGAGCTTTTCATACTTCTCTTTAATGCCGGAGGCCAGGACGCCGTCCTGTGCCACCAGTCCCGACATCACCGGAACCGCTCTCGAGGCATCCTTCACATAAACAGTGTTGTACGAGTAGACAGGAGCTATCCTCACTGCCGTGTGTATCTCAGAGGTGGTTGCCCCGCCTATAAGCAGGGGTATCCTCATCCCCCTCTCCTCCATCAGCGAGGCTATGTGAACCATCTCCTCAAGCGAGGGAGTGATCAGTCCTGACACACCTATGAAGTCAACCTTCTCCTTTACGGCTGTGTCAAGTATCTTTTCTGCCGGCACCATCACCCCGAGGTCTATCACCTCGTAGTTGTTGCACGAGAGAATTACACCGACAATATTCTTTCCTATATCATGTACATCACCCTTGACTGTTGCAAGCAGGACTTTCCCGGCCGATGATGCTTCTCCCCTCTTCATTTCAGCCTCAATATAGGGAGTAAGCTTCGCCACCGCTTTCTTCATCACCCTGGCGCTCTTGACAACCTGGGGCAGGAACATTCGTCCCGAGCCAAAGAGGTCTCCCACCTCATTCATTCCGTCCATCAGCGGACCCTCGATGACCCTGAGAGCTCTGTCATAAAGCGGCCTTGCCTCCTCAACATCCTCCTCGATGTATGCGTCTATCCCATTGACCAGGGCATGCTTAATGCGGCTCACAACATCTCCGTCGCGCCATGCGAGGTGCTTCGTACCCTCCTCCTGCTTCGTCCCCTTCATTGCCGAGGCAAACTGCAGAAGCCTGTCGGTGCCATCCTTCCTGCGGTTAAGAACCACATCCTCTGTCAGCTGAAGGAGCTCGGGCTCAATTGAAGTGTAAACCTTCAGCAGGCCGGGATTGACAATACCCATATCCATGCCCGATTTGATTGCATGATAGAGGAAGACAGCATGCATTGCCTCCCTGACGGGGTCATTGCCGCGGAAGGAAAACGAGAGGTTGCTCACCCCGCCGCTCACCCGGGCATATGGCAGGTTTGACTTGATGTATTCTGTGGCCTTTATATAGTCAACCGCATAGTTGTTGTGTTCCTCAATCCCGGTGGCGATGGCAAGGATATTTGGGTCAATGAAGATATCCTCAGGCGGGAAGCCAGCATTCTCCGTCAGCAGACGGTACGACCTGTCAGCCACCTCCCTCCTTCTTTCGAGGGTGTCTGCCTGGCCGCGCTCATCGAAGAGCATGACAACCGCGGCAGCGCCATAACGCCTCACCAGGCGTGCCTTCTTCAGGAAATCCTCCTCTCCCTCTTTCAGGCTGATTGAGTTGACAACTGGTTTGCCCTGGATGCACTTCAGTCCTGCCTCCAGCACCTCCCACTTCGATGAGTCAACCATTATGGGCAGCTTCGCAATATCAGGCTCACTCATCAGGATATTGATGAACCGGGTCATGGCGGCGGCGCCGTCGATCATCGCATCATCCATGCAGATGTCAATCACCTGCGCTCCTCCCTCCACCTGGTCACGGGCCACATCCAGCGCAGCGGCGAAATTGCCTTCGCGGATCAGCCGCGCAAATTTTATAGAGCCGGCAACGTTAGTCCGCTCACCTATATTGACGAAGTTGCTGTCAGGACGGATAACAAGGGGCTCTAGCCCTGCAAGTGCTGTTACGTGCTTTCTTTCAGGCACTGTCCGCGGTTTATGCCCGGCAGCAACTGAGGCAATCACTTTTATGTGTTCCGGGGTGGTGCCGCAGCAGCCTCCGATTATGTTTACCCAGCCGTTCTGGATGAAGCTCTTGATTATGTTGCCCATGTAGTCGGGCGACTGGTCATACTCAGCGAACTGGTTTGGCAGCCCGGCGTTGGGATGTGCCGAGACATGGAATGGCGCTTTCGCAGCCAGCTCTTCAATGAACGGCCTGAGCTGCTCTGCCCCGAGGGCACAGTTAAGCCCTATGCTGAGCAGCGGGTAGTGCGACATTGTGATGAGGAAAGCCTCAAGGGTCTGGCCGGTGAGTGTGCGGCCGCTGGCATCGGTGATTGTACCTGATACCATTACCGGAATGTCAAGACCCTTTTCCTCCAGCACACCGCTGATGGCAAATAATGCAGCCTTGGCATTGAGGCCGTCAAAGACTGTTTCCACGAGGATGATGTCAACACCGCCGTCGATCAGTCCTCTTACCTGTTCGCCGTATGCTTCCGCCAGCTCGCTGAAGGTGACTGTGCGTGCACCCGGGTCATTCACGTCGGGCGACATTGAGGCGGTGCGGTTGGTGGGGCCCACCGAGCCGGCAACCCAGGCGTCCTTACCTGTTTCGGCACGGTGCTGCTCCGAAGCCTCCTGAGCCAGGCGTGCGGCAGCCACATTCATCTCATGCACATGCGACTCTATGGCATAGTCGGCCATG
>JAKAXP010000066.1 GCA_021816545.1 Bacteroidota bacterium | reverse complement strand
TAGAGCATAGTGATCCGGTGGTTCCGTATGGAAGGGCCATCGCTCAAAGGATAAAAGGTACTCCGGGGATAACAGGCTGATCGCCGCCAAGAGCTCATATCGACGCGGCGGTTTGGCACCTCGATGTCGGCTCGTCACATCCTGGGGCTGGAGAAGGTCCCAAGGGTTCGGCTGTTCGCCGATTAAAGTGGCACGCGAGCTGGGTTCAGAACGTCGTGAGACAGTTCGGTCCCTATCTGTTGTGGGCGTAGGAGATTTGAGAGAACCTGACACTAGTACGAGAGGACCGTGTTGGACAGACCGCTAGTGTACCTGTTGTGGCGCCAGCTGCATCGCAGGGTAGCTATGTTTGGAAGAGATAAGCACTGAAAGCATCTAAGTGCGAAGCTCGTCTCAAGATGAGATCTCCCTTAAGGGTCGTTGTAGACTACGACGTTGATAGGCTGCAGGTGTAAAGGTGGCAACATCAAAGCCGAGCAGTACTAATTACCCGTGAGCTTTCTGAGGAATGTCTTATTATTCTTACATAAACCGGCATGTCACGATATTTAAAGTCTTAAGGTGGCTATAGCGGAGGGGTTCCACCTCTTCCCATTCCGAACAGAGAAGTTAAGCCCTCCTGCGCCGATGGTACTGCAGAACTAAATGTGGGAGAGTAGGTCGCCGCCGACTTTACAAACAAAACCCCGTCTGAATTTCAGGCGGGGTTTTTTTGTATCCGGTAATTTACCCTTAGCCGGGTACAACAGCCTTGATTTACAGCCCCTGCCGGGCAGAAATCCTGTCGCTTACCCTGAACCAGTCAAAATCTGCTGACCCTCCGGGGTTCTTCGTTGAATAATAGAACAAACCATACCTGTAACCCATGAAATGCGGCATTGAGTACTCCATCTTCAGAGGCGTACCAAAAGCAACCCATTTTATGCCGTCAAGACTGTAGTAAAAATATCCCAGGTCAGCCTGTTCCCTGTAATCGCATTCAACCCTGAGATAGATTCTCTTCAGACTGACAGGAACCGCCGCTGCCACAACCGGCTCACCGCTCCCGGCATTGACCATAACTACTGAAACATTTTCCCCGTTTACAATCACTCCTACCTGCCCGAACTTCTTCTGAAAAAGTGCAAGCCCGGCAAAATCGCCATCTTTCATCCCGGATATATCAATCATCGTCTGGCCGCTGCAAACTGGCCCGAAAGTCCTTTGAGTCAGGGTATTCCTTGCCTGTGTAAATACGCTGTCAATCCTGGATGTTGTGAGCCTGAGCCTGCCTTTCCGATGGCTGACAGACCAGAGAGTGTTTTCAGGATTGTGATTCCATTGCCAGACCGCGGGGAGCGAAGGCTCGCCCCGACGGCGGCGGAACTCATCTGAAGCTACAATCCCGGGAATCAGTCCCCGGCTGACAGGAAGGCATAGCGAATCAGGAACTTTACCGTCAACCCCCAGTATTGGCCAATCATCTTCCCAGGTTACAGGGACGAGGTATGGAATTCTCCCGACTGAGCCGCAGTCCCTGAAAAGGTATGCAAACCATCTGCCATCAGGCGTATCTGTCAGTCCTCCCTGTGCTACCCCCTTGTCCTGAAGTGCCACCCTTCCATACCAGGGACCGTAAATACTACGGGCCCTGTGTATCACAACAGTCCGCATCCCGCCACGCGGCCATGTAATGTTGAACAGGTAATAATAGCCATTAGCCCTGAAAACCTGGGAACCCTCTGCCGGCAGCATAAGGTTGTCGCCTGCCGGCTCACCTGCATTATCAATTATCACGGTCTCCCTGGCTGCCTCTTTTATTCCGGAAGCGTCAGCATTTAGTTCAATGAGTTTCAGGGTTCCTGCACCATATATTATATATACACGGCCATCGTCATCAAAAAAGAGAGTGTTGTCATGGAATGCCGGAGCAAATGAAACCGTTTTCCAGGGGCCTTTCTCAATATCCGTTGAGGAACTTATATAGGTTTTACCTGTTGTATGAGAAAATGTTGATACATACCACATTCCGTTATGAAAACGGAGACTGCTGGCCCAGGACCCCCGTCCATAATCATTTTTACCGTTGTCCAGGTTCTGTGTCTCACTGTCTGCGAGGGTATCGATTGCATAGGAGACAATTTCCCAGTTGACCAGATCCTTTGACTTCATTATCGGGACATTTGGGTACATATGCATTGTAGTGCTGCTCATGTAATAAGTATCTCCGGTTCTGACTACGGACATATCCGGTACATCGGCCCATATTATGGGATTAAGGGCTTTGTCTGCTTCCCGGAGTCCACGGTATTGCTGTGCCCTGCAGGGCAGAACCATTACAGCTGCCAGGATCAGGACATGTGAACATAATATTTTAATCGCCCGAACCATTTTTTGTAGAATGTATTCATTACTAATCCCAATTAAAGGTATCAAAAAAGAATGAAATCGGTTGCATTTTAAAAATATTATCATAAATTTACATTGCCGTAGATAATTTTTCTAACAGGTATTGTAGGGTATTGATTTGGGAAAGTAATGGAAGCTTAGGCGTTTACGAGATTTTGGCCTGATTTTCCATGGCTGGGTTGAATTGATTTTGCAAAGGATTAACTGATATAAACTTATAATCAGACAACCGACCAACCATGCAAGCAAATGACAATTCTCCGTGATCCAGGATATTTTCTTCCTGTCAGCCATCCTGATGGGGCTGTAAACTGATATCGGTCTCATCAAAAATGAAAAGAAAAAATTCAACCTTAAAACCAAAATCTTATGATCAAAAATCCACTGAACCCAGGTATTCTGTTGAAGAAATACTTCGGAAAACTCCTTCTGGGCCTTGCGCTCATGGCAATTCTCATGCCTGCAGGCACAGGCACGGCATTTGCCTCCGGATCACTCCCTGATGAAGGGACCGCAGTGCAGCAGCGTGTTGTAACCGGCACTGTGACCGAACCCGACGGAACCCCGTTACCTGCCGTAAGCGTCAGGGAGAAAGGTACGACAAACGGTACCCTTTCTGATGCAGAGGGAAGGTACAGGATCGCAATCACAACCTCAAATCCCGTACTAGTATTCTCATTTGTCGGATATGCTACCCAGGAAATTAATGTCGGATCCCAGGGCACAATTGATATCGAGCTTATTTCCGGTGAGGTTGGTCTTGATGAGATAGTAGTAATCGGTTACGGTACCGTAAGGAAGAGAGACCTCACAGGATCAGTTGCCTCAATCAGCGGCGAGGTGATGCGCGATGTGCCATCATCCAACATTTCACAGGCACTTCAGGGAAGAATTTCCGGTGTTGACATGTCGCAGACTTCAACAAAACCCGGAGCTGCAATGCAGATACGTGTGCGGGGTACCCGCTCCCTTAATGCCAGCAATGACCCTCTGATTGTAATCGACGGGATACCCTTTGCAGGTTCAATCGGTGATATCAACCCCGGTTACATAAAAAGCATTGATGTCCTCAAGGACGCCTCTGCCACTGCAATTTATGGTTCACGCGGCGCAAACGGCGTTATCCTTATTACTACCAACCAGGGCTATGCAGGTCAGAAAGCCCAGGTTTCCTATAACAGTTACGTCGGTATGAAGAATGTTTTTGCCGAATTCCCGATGATGAACGGTCCGGAATTCGTCGCTCTTCGCGCAGCGCGCGGCCAGTATACCAACGGTGTTGATGAATCCAATGACCAGGACATAAACTGGCAGGACCTGTTTTACAGGACGGGAATGGTTACGAACCATGACCTTGGAGTCACCGGCGGTACTGCAAACGGAAACTACAACTTCTCCGTTGGCTACTACAAGGACCAGGCTGTCATCCCGGGGCAGGAATATAACCGTTTCTCAATGAGAGGAACCCTTGACCAGCAGGTTGGCAAGTTCTTCCGTTTCGGTTTCATTACAAACAACAACTACTCCGTCAATGATGGCAACAACATGGGGCTCTATGGAGTACTCAGCCAGTCTCCGATTTTAAATCCCTACAATGAGGACGGCTCGTGGAAAAGAGTTGTAAAGATGCCTCTCGATGACCAGTGGACATATTCGAGGGAGACAGTTGAAGCCCTCGGAGACCAGTGGATTGACCGTACAAAGGCTTACGGGTCCTACAATACCCTTTTTGGAGAGGTTAAAATCCCCGGTATCCAGGGACTGAAATACAGGATCAATCTTGGCGGAAACTTCCGTATGAGCAACGGTGGAAGCTATACAGGCGAAGGGGTCTTTTCCAACAATGCCACCACCCCGTCAACTGCAACTGTCAGCAACTCTCTCACAACCAACTGGGCAGTGGAAAACCTGCTGACATATGAACGTACCTTCGCCGGCAAGCACCAGGTGAATGCGGTGGGAATGTACTCCGCAGAACAGACTTTTTACAACCGTTCTCAGATGTCTGCAAAGAGCATCCCTGCAGATGCCTTCCAGTATTTCAACCTGGGACATGCTGCCGGAGAAAAGACAATCGACCCGAACAACCAGGATTACCAGGTGAGCGGGCTCATGTCATGGATGGGCAGAGCTATGTACTCATATGACAACAGGTACATGCTGACTGCAACTCTCCGTGCTGATGCTTCATCACGGCTTGCTCCGGGACGCAAGTGGCATACATACCCTGCAGTTTCTGCCGGATGGAATATCAAGAATGAGTCGTTCATGCAGAATGTAACGGCAATCGATATGCTCAAGATCCGTGTCGGATACGGTCAGACTTCAAACCAGTCCATTAATCCGTACCAGACACTTGGCCGTCTTTCAACAAGGCCGTACAACTTCGGGCCCACCACCTTCTCAACAGGTTATTACGTGTCACAGCTGCCCAACTCAAATCTTGGCTGGGAGTTCTCCATCACATGGAACTACGGGATTGACATATCACTCCTGAAGAACAGGATATCAGCCACGGTTGAGTATTATGTAACAAATACCAAGGATATCCTGCTGAGCGTAAGCCTGCCTCCCACATCCGGGGTGAGCAGCTACATGGCAAACATCGGGGAAACCCAGAACAAGGGTCTTGAATTCTCGGTTGACGGCGTTATTATTAATTCACCCGGCGGTTTCACATGGGAAGCCGGTGTCAACCTTTATGCAAACCGCAACAAGCTAATTGCCCTTGCTTCCGGCCAGCAAAGGGATGAGGGCAACTCATGGTTTGTCGGATATCCCATCGATGTAATCTTTGACTATGAGAAGATTGGCCTGTGGCAGGAGGGTGATCCTTACCTGAGCATACTTGAACCCGGTGGCAATGTCGGGATGATCAAGGTCAAATACACAGGTGATTACAATACTGACGGAACCCCTGTCAGGCAGATAGGGGCTGCAGACCGCCAGATTACAAGCCTCGAGCCCAACTTCATGGGGGGCTTCAATACACGTCTTTCATACAAGGGACTTGACCTGACTGCTGTCGGAGTATTCAAAAGCGGCGGCATACTCATCAGTACTCTTTATGACGGCTCCGGGTACCTCAACCTGATGACAGGCCGAAGGGGTAATGTAAAGGTCGATTACTGGACCCCGACAAATACGGATGCCAAGTATCCGAATCCTGCTGGTGTCCTCAGCGGAGACAACATGAAGTATGCCAATACCCTCGGCTTATTTGACGCTTCTTACCTCAAGATACGTACAGTTACCCTCGGCTATAACCTGGCTGGCGTCAATTTCATCAGGAATGCCGGAATAAGCAAGTTAAGGCTTTACGTTACCGCTCAGAATCCGCTGGTTATGTTCTCACCTTATCATAAGGAATCGGGAATGGATCCTGAGACAAACTCCTACGGGAACGAAAATGCTGCAACTACCGGCACCTATCAGCGCCGTCTGCTGACGATCGGGACAAATACGCCCTCGACTCGCAACTACTTGATCGGAATAGATTTGACATTCTAAAAAGGAATAATGATGAAAAGTATCCATATAAAAACTGTTTTCGGAACGGTACTGATGACACTGTTCCTGGCCGCCTGCTCTGATATTCTGGAAGAACAGCCACGCAGTATCTATGAGCCTGGCTTCTTCAAGACTGAAAAGGGAGTACAGGGCGGACTGACTGCCATGTATGCTCACCTCAGGTACATCTACGGTCAGGCCTATTATTACAATGCCTGTCAGACCGGAACCGATGAGGCAACCTATGCCCAGAGCGCTGATGGTAACTTCAAGGATCATGACCTTTCGGGAGTCGGATCAATTACTCCTTCAACCAGCCGGTCAGATGTACTCTGGGGAACTGCATTCTCCAACATAAATACTGCCAGTGGCGTGATTGAAAATGCTGCTGCGGTAGGTATTTCTGATGCTCTTATAGCCGAAGCAAGATTCTTCCGGGCATTTGACTACTTCCTGCTGGTGCAGACATTCGGAGGTGTTCCTCTTGACCTGGGCTCAGGTGAACTTGTGTTTAATACAACTCCGGTTCGGACATCTGTCCGCAATACAGTCCCCGAGGTTTACACAAAGGCTATTTTCCCTGACCTTGTAAAGGCTGTAAATGACCTGCCTGAGACACCCCGTGTAAAAGGCGCCGTGACCAAGACCGTTGCACGCCTGCACCTTGCGAAGGCTTACCTTACTTACGGATGGTGGCTGCAGAACCCTAACAACATACCCACTTATCCTGCAGCTGACAGGGTTGACCCTGACGGGCACAATGCCCAGTGGTATTTCCAGCAGGCATATGATGTTGCAGTTGCCGGAATCAATAATCCTGGTCCTTATGGCTTAATGGCTACTTTCTATGATGTCAACCTTGCTCAGAATGACCGTAACAAGGAGATCCTGCTCTGGGCTGACCATACCCAGGAGAGCGAATTCTACAACGGGGGAAGCCTCACCTACGGAGGCGGTGGCGCTCCGGATAACTTTGCAGGATGGATGGTGACCTGGAACTACACGGTTATCAGAAGTTCAGGTGTGAGTTCCGTTCAGCGCGAGGCTGAACAGCACCTGGGCCGTCCATGGACACGCATGTGCCCGCCTATAGGGGTGATTGAAAATACTTTCGCGGATAAGGTCAATGACTCACGGTATGATGGAACATTTACCACCGTCTACCGCGGCAACTGGCCAAAAGGTGGTGTTACCAATGCCTCGCTTGTCAATGCAAACGGGCTTAGCGTGGTTCCCGGAGATGCAGTCCTGACATTCCTGAATGACAATGATCCCACTGTGGTTTATGCAACGGCAAATGCCAACATAGGGGCAGGTGTGCTGCCAGGCAGGGCTGATTTTGTCATAGCACCCCGCGGAATCAGCAGGGTTGTTTATCCGGGACTCTGGAAACTCGGACCTTACCGCACTGATAACGGCACAGGCCTGGGCCAGCCCAACGCCGGGTCTACCCGTCCGTATAATATCGCCAAGTTCTCCGAACTTTACCTTATAGCTGCAGAGGCAGCAGTAAAGGGAGCAACAACACAGGCAGGAATGACTGCGGTTGACCTTGTAAACGTCCTTCGCACACGTGCAGGCAAATGGCGCTGGGACAACAACGGCAATGTTGCCAAAACGGCTGATAACAGCGCTGCAATGGTTGCTGCCACACCGGCAACAATTACTGTTGATTATATACTCGCTGAAAGATCACGCGAATTCTTTGGCGAAGGCTACCGCTGGTTTGACCTGGTGCGTACACAGAGATGGGCTGCACTGGCTGCAACCTATGAGATATGCGGAACAGCTTACGGCGATCATACTCCTGTAACTGTTAACAGGACTATCGAGGCCAGGCATTACCTGCGTCCGATACCCCAGGGCCAGATTGACGGCATGGAGCTGACTGCAGATGAGAAAGCCGCTTATCAGAACCCCGGATATTGATTGATCCAACAGAAAAATCAAATCCGGTGTTCAAAAACCAACTGATAAATCTGTTCTCAGATATGTTTAAAGTTTTCATTTAGGGTTGGTTCAGGTTAAAGTGTCCGTGGTATTGTCCACGGGCACTTTTTCCCTATTTTTGACGCCAATCTGATTCCCGTACTGGGATATATTACCGTTATAGATTTTTAAAATGACTGAGCTACTCGAACGAATCTCAGCCTGTGTCGAATTTGGCAAGGTTGATATTAAATCTCCCTATCCTCCCGCAATGAAGGATCAGGAGGGAGCTTTTGAACTCACCAGGCAGGCCCTTGATGCCGGTATAAAACCAGGTGAGATTCTCGAAGAAGCACTGATACCTGCAATGTCAAGAGTTGGTCAGAAGTTTTCCAGGAATGAAATATTCGTGCCACAGATGCTGATGGCCGCCAAGGCGATGAGCAGCTCCATGACACATATAAAACCCTATTATCTCTCCGGAGAAACAAAAAGAAGGGGTACTTTCATAATAGGGACTGTCAGGGGCGATCTTCATGATATTGGCAAAAACCTTGTGGGAATGCTGATAGAAGGTTCCGGCTGGGAGATAATCGACCTCGGCGTGGATGTGGGAACAGACAAATTCGCAGAGGCAATTGAGAAACACCCGGGAGCCGTATTGGGCCTGTCAGCCCTTCTCACAACCACAATGGAGAATATGCGAAAGAGCGTGGCCGAACTGAGAGAAAAGTTTCCTGATCTTAAGATTCTTGTCGGTGGTGCCCCGGTTACTGAAGACTTCTGCAGGAAAATAGGAGCCGATTTCTATTCACCTGATCCGCAGGGTGCAGTGGAATACCTGAAAACACTTGCCTGATTAAGATTTTTATCCGTTATTTCGCTTTGCGATACCAGCCACTGAAAAAGCCCCGGCTTGCTGTCAGCACAGTCAGGACAGAGGCGGGTTATTGATTGGTTATAATTAAAACATGCTGTAAATGAAGACTATACTTCGGGGTATATCGAAGGAGGTAGTGATTGATACCGAAGGCCCGGTAGTGATAATAGGTGAATGCATCAATCCTACCAGGAGGAAAAAGCTGGTTTCAACGCTTCAGGCACGCGACTTCACCTATATGCTGGAGCTTGCAAAATCACAGATCATGGCTATGGCAGACGTACTGGATGTGAACGTTGGTTACCCCGGGGTGGATGACGAGGAACTGCTGCCGCAGGCTGTGATTGCCCTCCAGGAGAACTTCGACATACCTCTCTGTCTTGATTCGCCTAATCCGAAGGCAATAGAGGCAGCCCTGAAGGTGGCGAAAGGGAAATGCCTTATCAATTCCGTCAACGCTGAGGAGGCTTCACTTCAGAAGCTGCTTCCCGTGGCACTTGAATACGGAGCAGCAATCATCGGGCTGGTGCTTGATGATGAGGGAATCACAAATGACCCGGAGAAACGGCTCAGGATTGCAGAAAAAATCATTGAAAGGGCAGTGCGTATCGGAATCAGGAATGAGGATGTTATAATTGATCCGATGGCGATGGCCGTAAGCGCTGATCCCAATGCCTGCAGGGTGACACTTGAAACAATAA
The DNA here is from genome assembly GCA_021816545.1 of Bacteroidota bacterium. GTDB lineage: Bacteria > Bacteroidota > Bacteroidia > Bacteroidales > VadinHA17 > SR-FBR-E99. The sequence continues at coordinate 1,503 of JAKAXP010000066.1, read as the reverse complement.
GGCTTGTGCATGACAGGCTGGGACACAACATCACCCAGGGTGCCAGCAACATCTCCTTCGGACTGCCCAACCGCGAGAACATCAACAGTGCCTTCATGGCCATGTCGATCATGTACGGGCTTACCTGTCCCATTGCCAACCCGGAGAAGATAACTGGCCTGGTGCGGGCTTCAGATCTTGTGCTGGGAAGGGATGACTATGCAATCAGGTTCATTGAGCACTACCAGTCAACAATGGCAGATTGAAGAGGTTCTTGTTAAGAATATACGGGATAATGCTATTATGAGGCCAGGTTACATAAACTGTGAATTTCTGCGCTGATGAGGGTCAGTTACCCATACAGTGAACTTCTTCCGGGCTGTGATGCCCTTGCCGCGACTATGGGATACGCCTCTGGCGAAGCCCCTGAGCCTGTAACTGAACTTATAAGGGAAGTATCAGCGGAGCTTGTTCAGTTTGGGGAAGCAAAAGCAGAATACATCATTTTTGACTCGGTAAGGTGTGACCGGGTCAGGAAGACGGTTGAGGTTGAAGGTGTGGAATTCAGCGTAAAACCTATAATATTCAGTCAACTGAGAGACGCGGCGGCGGCGGCTCTCTTCATATGCACTGCAGGGCCGGAGGTGGGCGAGCGCAGCCGGCGGAGCATGAGCGGAGGGGATCTCCTCCGCGGCTATGTCTATGACGTGGTAGGCTCTGAGATAGCCGAGAATGCCGCGGAGAGGATGCAGGACTCCCTGAGAGCCGCCGCCGCCGCCACAGGAATGAATATCACAAACCGCTTCAGCCCCGGATACTGCGGCTGGGATGTGGCAGAACAGCATAAGCTCTTCAGCTTCTTCCCTGATAACTACTGCGGCATCACCCTCACCGACTCCGCCCTCATGAACCCGGTAAAATCAGTCAGCGGGATCATCGGCCTTGGAAACAGGGTAAGACACAGGGAATACCCGTGCAGGAATTGCTCTGAGATGAATTGCATTTACAGGCGCCGATTTAAATGAGGTCCTCAGTCTGCAGTAACAAGCCGGCAGACAATCAAAGTTTTATCGACTAATCTGATTAATATATTTTACTTACACTGCTAAATATGTATATAGATACATGTTGTGAGACATAATTTATATAAATCGTTAAAAATATAAAGAAATAGGTTTTGAATTGATATGTGGCACCTCACCCGGGATCCGAACTTTGCTCCACAGGTATGGTCTTCCGAAGGCCTGATTGATCATAGGCCGTTTGAAGCATATTGGGATTTCTGAGGGTTGATGCTTCCGTCGCCTTCCGTCAGTCAGACAGTGGTAATAGCTACAAAGGCCGCTTTGTAGCATACGTAAAAGTTTTAATGTCTGACTAAAACATTTTGCAATGAAGACACCGCTGAAGGTTATTCCGGTGATGGTATTCATCGGCATCCTTACAGGCTGTGAAAAACCTTTGCCATTGGTTCATCCCGATCCCGTCGATCTCAACAAACCATCCCATTTCAACCATGCTGCC
>JAKAXP010000065.1 GCA_021816545.1 Bacteroidota bacterium | reverse complement strand
GGAGCATATTTCCCCGAAGCCGGCAGTGTATTAATTTATGGTTCCGTTTATGAAGTCACCCCGTCTGACAACGGAGAAATAATCCCTGAAGCCTTAATCGCGCTGCCTGTTACAGGAGATGATATAACAGATGACAGCAGGCTGAGAGAACTGACCGACTCGCTCTCAGCATTTCTTGAAAGGCGGGACCTCTCTTCTGATCCTGAGATACTCACCGCTGCCATTTCACAAATCATCAGCAGGAATAACGTCAGAGACACACTTTTACTTTCAGATGCACTGTATTTTGCCGGCATTCACTATTACCAGACGAACAGGTATGCCAGGGCGCGTGACTGTTTTTCTGCATCGGCAAAGTACAGGGAGAATCTGTCAAAGACCGACAGGCGGTATGCGAAGATGATGTTCAACCTGGTTGCCACGCTTCACAGGACAGGGGACTTTACTGCAGCCTACCGTCAGGGTATCAGGGCCCTTGAGGTCAGGAGGGCAGTCGTTGGAAAAGATTCTGCGACACTGGCACCAAACTATCTTAACCTTGCCAGTATATGTCTGGAACTTAATGACAACGACAGGGCAAAGACATATGCCGAGGTTGGACTGGAAATTGCACGGATTTTCCCTGACAGCGTACCCCTTAAGACCAGGGGAGACCTTTACCAGGTGATAGGCCTGAGCCTTTACCGCAGCCAGGAGTATAACAAATCACTTGATTACTGCAGGGAAGCACTCAGGATATATGACCGGGACCCTGCCAGCAGCGTCGAATCGCGTATTCTCCTTTACAACACAATCGGCCAGGTATACCGGAGGCTTAATCAGCCACAGGAAGCAGAAGATCTATTCCGACGGGGCCTTGCCGTCAGTGATGGGCCCGGAACGCAGGACAAATACCTCCTTTATATAAACTATGCCAATTTTCTTGCATCGGACGGACGGGTCAGTGAGGGAGAAAATATTATGAAGGCCGGGCTGGAAAATGTCAGAAGGGTTTATGGTCAGGATAGCAGGGATTATTTTACGATGCTGGTATCTGTTGCTGATTTCGTGAATAACAATACTGGTAACAGAGACAGGTCGCTCGAATTGTACGGACAGTGTTTTAAATATGTGCAGAAGAATCCATGGGATATCTCGATGGCAAAGTTTCTGACTGTAAAGTATGCAGGCGCACTTCTTGATGCGGGGAGATATGGCGAAGTTCTAAGCATTACCGGAGGGATGACTGCACTGGCAGATCCTGAATCACCAGCTACAGGTCGGGAATCCGGAAGAACCAGCGGAGCAACAAATCCCGCCGGCGTTTCTGAAGATGACCTGAATCTCCTGGAGATAAGGTACACTGCACTGAACAGGCTTGCCGGCACGGAAGGAAATGGTGAATATCTCACGGAGGCAGTTGCCACAGGCCGGAGGATAGCATCGCTGTACGACCGTCAGAGGCTTGAGATGAGCGAGGATGACAGCCGGACAAGGTTCAGTTCATATTCCAGGGATCTTTACACCGGGATAATCGACAATTATTCCAGGCTTTACAGTCAGGACAATGACCGCAAATCGCTTGAGGGTCTTTTTGAGTTTTCCGAAAGGAGCAAGGTCGCAGGATTTCTTGCCTCGATGAGGGAACTCAATGCTGCCCGCTTTTCACTTCCTTCCGGGCTCATTGACCTTGAAACTGAAATAAGGAGGCAGACAGGCTTCTACAGGGAACTTATCGCAAATGAACAGCTCAAGGCAGCTCCTGACTCTCAGCGACTTGCCACATGGGAAAGCGTGACGTTCAGACTTCTGAGGTCGCGTGACTCGCTTAACCGCATCTTCGAGGAGGAGTATCCTTCATACTATAACCTGAAATACAGGAATGAGGTCACTTCCCTCGCGGATGTTGACAGGGTGATCGGACGCAGGACCAACCTTCTGAGCTACATACTGACTTCCGAAAAGCTCTACATATTTGTTGTCAACAGCAGGCGAACCGAAGTGATAGTGCGTGATATCGATTCAACCTTCTTCGGTTCCCTCCAGCGCTTCCGCGAAATGCTCTCGGTCAAGCCCAGGACAACTGATTCCCGTGCCCCTTTCAATGACTACATGGATCTGGCCTTCAGCCTGTACCGCATACTGCTTGAGCCGGCGGAGCCATACCTGACCGGCGACAGGATTGTTGTCTCTCCTGATAACATACTGTCATATATTCCTTTCGAGACACTTGTTACGGAGGAGTTCCGCAGTCCGGAGCTATACTACCGCGAGGCTCCCTTCGCCCTGAAGAAGTACCGCTTCTCATATATTTACAGCGTTACACTTTCTTCGGAGTCAGAGCGGGTAACAAGGAGTTTCAGAAACAACCTGGTTGCATTTGCACCATCCTATGACGGGATGGTGCTGGATGACACGCTTCTGGCAGCCTGGCCGGGAATGAGGGGCGAGATCAGGGACCTTCCGAATGCCATCCTGGAGGCAGAGGATGCTGTGAACCAGTGCGGTGGAGCTGCATACCTCGGTGAGGATGCGCTTGAGAGTACATTCAAGGCCGAGGCACAGAATTACGACATTATTCATCTTTCAATGCACACCCTGGTTGATGACAGGCAGCCTGCGTTCTCGAAAATGCTATTCAGCCCGGGCGACAGTGAAAACAATGACGGAATGCTTAATACCTACGAGCTATACAGCCTCCCGCTCAGGGCAATGATGGTGGTACTGACCTCATGCAATACCGGCACCGGGATGCTTGTGAACGGAGAAGGTATCCTGAGTCTTGCCAGGGGCTTCCTGTACGCCGGCAGCCGGTCGGCGGTGATGTCAATGTGGGAGGTGGATGACAATTCAGCACCGGAGGTGATCCGGGGCTTCTACAAGAACCTCAGAAGCGGACAGGCAAAGAGCTCAGCATTGCGAAGCTCACGCCTCAGGTTCCTGAGAACAGCTGACCAGGCCAGGTCACATCCTTATTTCTGGTCGGCACTCGTCATATACGGTGATGACAACCCTCTGTGGTACAACAGGGTTAACCTGTATATTTCACTGCTTATTTTACTGCTTGTCGCCACTTTGCTTGTGGCCCTGGTCTACAGGGGACCGAGATCCTGATATTCGGGGTCAGTCTTGATGATTTCCATCAGCGCCTCCTTGCAGAGGTACTTTTTCCGCCTGGCATATGCTTCGCTCTTCAGCCCCATCTTGCGTGCTATTTCTTCATATGACCAGCCTTCCCCATAAAGTGTAAGCACGGTCTGGCAGTCCGCAGCCAGAAGCGCAAATGAACGGGTAACAATTCTTTCAAGTGTGGCATTGGCGACTTCCTCTGCCCCGGAATCATCAGCAGGGTCACTCTGCAGCGGTACCAGCTTTGACCTGTGCCTTAACTGCGCATTCCAGACATTCCGTGCCACACCAAAGAAGTAGCCCCTCAGATCAGTGGTGAGCGTGAATCCTTCGCCGGTGACCTGCCGGTACAGTATCACAACTGTCTCCTGGATCACCTCATGAGCATCGTCATCAGACCCGCTGTTTTTCCTGACATGGTCACTGACCATTCCGAAATAGGTATCATACAGGTAGGTCAGGATCCGGTTATCCTGCCTCCTGATTCCATCAATGATGTCACTGTCCGAGTACTTTCTGAATAATCCCAAACAAGCGGTTTAATTGACAAATATACAATTTCCGGAACCGAATCAAGAAATATGCTCTCCGGCACATTTTGCCGTCAACCTTACGTGGTCGGCATTAAATGGATATATTTACACTCTCTTTAAACCTGTTACGCCTGAAGATGAACTATCCGTTTGTCAGACAGTATGATGCCATGGACTGTGGTCCTGCATGCATCAGCATGGCAGCACTGAGTCACGGCAAACACCTCTCGCTTGAGACTGTCAGGAAAAGAGCCTGGATCACGAGGGAGGGGGTCTCCTTCCTTGGACTTAAAACTGCTGCTGAAAGCATTGGTTTCAGGGCAGCAGGAGTAAAGATCCCTTTCAGCAGGCTGAAGGACGAAGCACCCCTGCCATGCATTGCTCACTGGCGTCAGAATCATTTCATTGTAATCAACAGGATAAGTGATAAGGCAGTATGGGTCAGTGACCCTGCCATCGGCAGGATAAGGATGACTCATGAAGAGTTCAGGCAGGGATGGATCTCGGGAGAATCGGAGGGTGAACCTGCCGGGATGGCCCTGCTTCTTGAACCGGGTCCGGGCTTTGCTGAACTTCAGGATGACCCTCCTGCAAAGGGCGGGTTTAAATTACTGCTGCCTTACCTCAGGCCCTGGAGGAAACAGATTATCCTGCTGCTGGCAGGCTTGCTGGCCTCCAGCGCCATACAGCTAGTCTTCCCCTTCATGACCCAGGCGATAATCGACAGGGGAATAGCAGACCGTGATATCAGTTTCATATGGCTCATCCTGGCCGGACAGCTGGCTCTGACTGCAGGCCGCCTGGCAGTTGAGTTCAGCAGGGGATGGCTACTTCTGCACATGGGCACCAGGCTTAATATTAAAATCGTTTCAGATTTTCTTGCAAGGCTTATGGATCTTCCGATCGCCTATTTTGATACACGTCTTAACGGTGACATCCTCCAGCGGATAGATGACAACAGCCGGATTGAAAATTATCTCACCTCGTCAAGTCTTGCAATTCTCTTTTCACTGTTCAATTTTGTGGTGTTTGGGGTTGTGCTGGGCATATACAGCATACCTGTGCTCTTTGTATTCCTTACAGGAACAGCCATTTACGTACTGTACGTTACCCTTTTCATGCCATCGCGGGAGCGGCTTGACAACATCCGTTTCATGCAGATGGCAGAGGCCGGCAACAGGATGATAAACATTGTCAATGGCATGCAGGATATCAAGCTGGCAGGCAATGAAGCCTCCAACAGAAAGGAATGGGAGGAGCAGCAGAGGGCAATTTACAACACCCGGGTAAAGGGCTTGAGGATACTCCAGTTCCAGACAGCCGGCGGTACCCTTATCCATGAATCGGTTAATATAATAATCACTGTCATTTCCGCAACCCTTGTAATAAACGGATCAATGACCCTGGGTATGATGCTTGCCGTGCAGTTCATAACCGGGCAGCTGAACGGGCCGGTTTCACAGATAGTCAATTTCATGAGGGCTACCCAGGATGCGAGGATCAGCCTGGAGCGCCTTGCGGAGGTGCATGCCATGGAACCAGAGGAGAAGGCAGGCCGGGCAGATATTGACAATATGCCGGAAAAAGCTGATATAGAGGTGAGAAATCTCTCCTTCAGGTATGAAGGCCCAGGTTCACCCTGGGTGCTGCGAAACCTGGACCTCTCCGTCCCCGCAGGAAGGATAACGGCTGTGGTTGGAGAGAGCGGATCGGGAAAAACAACACTCCTTAAAATGCTTATGGGTTTCTACAGACCGGAGGAGGGAGAAATCCTTGTCGGGGGCATGAAGATAGAGGATATCAGCATCTCGTCGCTCAGAAAGAATACGGGTGCGGTAATGCAGGAGGGCTATATCTTCCCTGACACAATACTTGGGAACATTGCTCCGGGTGAAGAAAATCCTGATGCCGGCAGGGTGTCAATGGCAGTGAAAGTGGCCAGTCTTCAGCCCCTGCTTGACACACTCCCGTCAGGTCTCAAAACCCGTGTGGGGCAGGGAGGACACGGACTGAGCCAGGGACAGCGGCAGCGCATACTGATTGCCAGGGTGGTCTACAAACAACCTGTGCTGCTGCTTCTTGACGAAGCTACAAGCGCACTCGACGCATCAAATGAAAGGATTATTGTTGAAAACCTTGCAGGATTCTATTCCGGCCGTACTGTGGTCATCGTGGCACACAGGCTGAGCACTGTCCGACATGCTGACAATATCGTTGTGCTTGACAGGGGAAGAGTGACTGAAACCGGCACTCATGCCAGCCTTACAGCCATAAAGGGAACATATTACAGGCTTATCAGGGACCAGCTTGAAATGGGCCTGTAAAGCCATAAATTACTCAGGCCTTTCCCCCTTACCGGCGTATGGTTCATAATCGTCGGCCTGATCTTTAAGACTGTTTTTCGATGTATTCTTCAAAGGACCTGCACCCTGGGTACCACTGTTTTTCTTTGCATACCTGCGGTAAAGTGAATATCCTGAAAGGGCAAAAACTGCAGCTAAAATGACAATGTCTTTCGTTTCCATGGTTTATAATCCTGAATCTGACAGGCAAAATTAAACATTTTGGAGCTCTGCAGGTAATGCCTCTCATTTAAATGAGGTATTGGTTTGAGTTTTACCAATAATCCATTATTTTCGTGGTTTGAAAAAAAGGGGGGAGGCTGCATGCGATCCTCCTTTGTATGACACTGAAGAAAAAGGATTAATGATGACAACAAGAAATCCGGAAGACTCTGTTCAGAATGAACAATTCGATGGACTTAAAAAGACCACCGAATCTGCGGAAGAGACTGATGAAATGGCGAAATCGCCAGAAGAAGCGGCTGCCGGGCCAGTGACACAAGAGATTGATACTGTCCCCGGAGAAACCGCTGAAGAAGCGGCTGCCGGGGCTGTGACAGAAGAGACTGATACTGTCCCCGAAGAAACCGCTGAAGAAGCGGCTGCCGGGGCTGTGACAGAAGAGACTGAAGCTGTTCCCGGAGAAACCGCTGAAGAAGCGGTTGCAGAACCTGCTGACAAAGCTGAAGAGGCCGGTGCCAAAGGCGCTGAACCTTTGACTGAAGAGGAGGAGGAAGAAGAAATGGCGGAATCATCCTCAGAAGAAGCAGAACATTTTGCTGAAGATGAAACCTCAGCTGGTGAAACTCCTGAGGAGGAACATATAAATTATGATGAGATAGAACTCCCTCCTGTGGATTACAGCGGATTCTCAAGGAAGGAACTCGTGGAGACACTGGCTCTCATTGTTGAAAACAGACCGCCTGCCGAGATCATTGATGATGTCACAAGGATTAAGGAGTTCTTCTATAAAAAGACAAAGGCCGAATTCAATGAGAAACGGCTCAACTTTGCCAAGGAGGGCGGAAATATTGAGGAATACAGGCCTGAACCTGACGAACTTGAAAACAGGATAAAGACCATCCTTGAGACCTACCGCAGCCGCAGAAGCGATTTCAACCGGGTGCAGGAGAGCGAAAAGCAGGACAATCTCCGCAAGAAGCTTGACATAATAGAACAGATAAAGGATCTCGTAAACCGGGAGGAGGCAATAAACAAGACGTTCCAGGAATTCCGCAACCTGCAGAATGAATGGCATTCCATTGGTATCGTGCCTCAGACAGCCGTCAAAGACCTGTGGGAAAATTACCACCACAGCGTTGAGATCTTCTATGACTATATAAAGATCAACAGGGAACTGAGGGATCTCGATCTCAAAAAGAACCTTGAAGCTAAAATCGTACTCTGCGAAAAGGCTGAGGAACTGCTCCTTGAACCCAATGCAGTCAATGCCTTCAAACACCTGCAGGACTTTCACAACCAGTGGCGTGAGATAGGACCTGTTCCGCACGAAAACAAGAATGATGTATGGGAGCGCTTCCGCGAAGCCACCTCCAAGGTTAATAAGAGGCACCATGAGTTCTTCGAGAAACAGAAGGATGACCAGAAACATAATCTGGATGCCAAGACCGCTCTGTGCGAAAAGGTGGAAGAGATAGCAGCAGGGGAGATACTTACATTTGCTGATTTCAAGGAAAAATCAGATGCGATCCTTGAATGCCAGAAGCTCTGGAAGACAATAGGCTTTGCTCCCAAGAAACACAATAACAAGATATACCAGCGTTTCAGGGCTGCATGCGACAGCTTCTTTGAAAAGAAACGTTCGTTCTTTGCAGAGAACAAGGAGACACAGGTGCGGAACCTTCAGCTTAAGACCGAACTGTGCCTCAAGGCCGAAGCGCTGCAGGAAAGCACTGACTGGAAAGATACCTCCGAGATGCTTATCAGGCTCCAGAAAGAATGGAAGGAAATAGGTCCGGTACCCAAAAAGTACTCTGAAAAAATATGGAAGAGGTTCAGAAAGGCGTGTGATACATTCTTTACACGTAAATCTGAATACTTTGCCGGAAGAGATACTTCATATGAGGATAATCTGAAGGCCAAGCTTGCAATACTTGAAGAGCTTGAGTCCTTTGACCCGGGTGAAGACCTGAGGGCAGGCTTCGAAAGACTCAAGGAGATCCAGAAACGGTGGACCGAAATCGGTTATGTCCCCTTCAACAGGAAAGAGGAAATAGCACGCCGTTACAAGGAGATTCTCAACAGACAGTTTGACAAGCTTAAGCTCGATGACGAGGACAAGAATATCCTCAGGTACCGGAGCAAGGTTGACAGTGCAAAATCAAATCCGCGTGCAGCCCGTAAGGTCAGGAGCGAGCGGGAAAAATTCTACAGTAAGATCAAACAGCTGGAGAGTGATATAGTCCTGTGGGAAAACAACATAGGCTTCTTCGCCAAGTCGGCCAATGCTGAAACCATGATCAAAGAGGTGGAGGAAAAGATCGCCGAGGCCAGGAGGAATATCAAGATCCTTGAGGAAAAGGTGAAGCTGATTGACAATTCAATGTACGAGGAATAGCATTCCACTATCAGCCAATAACATAAGAGGATCAGTCGTGACAGATGTAAAATATATTTTTGTAACCGGCGGGGTCACTTCATCGCTGGGCAAAGGTATCATTTCAGCTTCCCTGGCAAAACTTCTGCAGGCAAGGGGATATTCCGTGACCATCCAGAAGCTTGACCCCTATATCAATGTCGATCCCGGCACCCTTAACCCGTATGAACACGGCGAATGTTATGTGACCGTTGACGGTGCGGAGACCGATCTTGACCTCGGGCACTATGAACGCTTCCTGAATGTCCATACCACCCAGGCAAATAATGTTACCACCGGCAGGATTTACCAGTCTGTGATCAACAAGGAACGCAGGGGTGATTATCTCGGCAAAACAGTCCAGGTCATTCCACATATCACTGATGAGATCAAGCGGAGCATCAAGATGGTGGGATCAGGCGGCAGCTATGAAATAGTAATAACCGAGATTGGCGGCACTGTGGGCGATATTGAGTCACTGCCATATATTGAGGCAGTGCGTCAGTTGCGCTGGGAGCTCGGACCCCAGAACTGCGTGGTGATACATCTGACACTGGTACCGTTCCTTCATGCCTCCGGAGAACTCAAGACGAAGCCCACACAGCATTCGGTCAAGATGCTTCTTGAGGAGGGAATCCAGCCTGATGTGCTGGTCCTCCGTACCGAGCATCCCCTTACCGAGGACCTGAGGAGGAAGGTTGCACTGTTCTGCAACGTGGAAGCCGGTGCCGTGGTTGAATCAATAGATGTGTCAACAATTTATGAGGTGCCCCTCCGCATGCAAAAGGAGATGCTTGACCTTACTGTCCTTCGCAAACTGGGACTCCCTCCTGGTGAAGAACCTTCCCTGGCAGAGTGGAAGGATTTCCTGCGGAAACTTAAAAACCCCGCTCACAGGGTTAAGATAGCCCTTGTGGGCAAGTATGTTGAGCTGGCTGACGCATACAAATCGATCTCCGAAGCTTTTATCCATGCAGGTGCGGCAAATGAGACAGCCGTGGAGCTTACAATGATTCATTCTGAAGATATCACCGAAGTGAACTACCGTGAGATTCTCGCTGGGTTTGACGGAATATTGGTAGCACCGGGATTCGGCTCCAGGGGGATAGAAGGAAAGATACTGACAGTTAATTACGCACGAACCAATGACATCCCCTTCTTCGGGATATGCCTGGGGATGCAGTGCGCGGTGATCGAATTTGCAAGGAATGTCCTTGGCCTCGATGGCGCTCATTCCACCGAGATAAATCCAAAGGCAAAGCACCCTGTAATTGACCTGATGGAGGAGCAGAAGAGCATCACCGAGAAAGGCGGAACAATGAGGCTGGGAAGCTATAAGTGCGAATTGCTTCACGGATCGGAATCGTGGAAATGCTACCGGAAAGAAGAGATATCCGAGCGCCACCGTCACAGGTATGAGTTCAATAACAGGTACATCTCTGAATTCCGGAATGCGGGAATGATCCCTTGCGGTACCAACCCGCAGTCAGGCCTCGTTGAAATAATTGAAATACCGTCCCACAGGTGGTTTGTGGGAGTGCAGTTCCATCCCGAATACAGCAGCACGGTGCTTAAACCCCACCCGCTGTTCGTTGGATTTGTAAGGGCCTGCATAAAAAATTAATAACTTAAAAACTGGGAATAGATAAATAATGGATAGGAATACAATAACCGGCATCATCCTGATCTTCCTGATCTTTCTGGGATTCAGTCTTTACAACAACCAGAGGATGAATAAATTCTTCGGGGCGGAAAAGGAATATGCTGACTCTCTGTATGCCGCCGGCAATTATGACAAGGCACGTGAAGCATACATAAGAGCCCTTAACTACAAACCAAAGGATCAGCTGACAATTGACAGGGTTGGCGAGCTGAACAAGCAGCTTGGACTCGGAACCACCCTGCAGCAGCCTGCAGCAGTCCCCGGAACGACTGATTCAGCTTCTGTTGCTACCGGAGCAATAAAGGCTGCCGTGACTGACAGTACTGCCCTCGGTGTATTCAGGGGAAGGGTGTCAGGAGAAGATGCATTCTACACAATTGAGAATGATCTGATGATCATGAAGGTTTCCGCCAGGGGAGGAAAGCCCTATTCGGTAACTCTCAAGAACTATACAACACACGACGAACGCCCTGTTGTCCTCTTCAACGGTGATTCAACCGTATTCGGATACAATTTCTTCACTGCTGATAACAAGGCAATCAGGACTGATGAGCTTTATTTCACACCTGTGGGATACTCCGGACCTGTCATGGCTGCCGGCAGTCCTGCAAACCTGACCTTGAGGCTGGAAGCCGAAGGAGGTGCATATATAGAGTACATATACACCATGCAGCAGGGAGACTACATGGTA
>JAKAXP010000064.1 GCA_021816545.1 Bacteroidota bacterium | reverse complement strand
GATCTCTTAGTCATGAAGATCAGATCATTTGTTGCCCTTGCAGCGTCATTACTGCTTTTATTTTCAGGTCTATCAGTCAACGCCCAGATTGTCAAGCCCAAAGAGGTCATAAAGGAGCAGGGTACCAACAGGATAAACAACAGGATAGAGCAGGGAGTGGATGAAGGTTTCAATAAGATTGAGGAAGGGGTGGGATCCTTGCTGAAAAAGAAAAATGCCCGTGGAGATGAAGAGGAGGAGAGTAATGCCGGAGAAGGTACAGAATCAGCAACAGGAGAACCGGATAACGAAGCTTCAGCAGATGAGGAAACGGTGGCAAATGCAGCACCGGTAAAACAGAAACTTGAAAGCTACACCCAGTACGACTTTGTTCCCGGTGACAGGATACTTTACTTCGAGGACTTCAGCCAGGACGCCGTTGGCGATTTCCCGGCACTGTGGACCTCCAACGGCAGCGGTGAGGTTAAAACCATAAATATCGTTCCCGGGAAATGGCTCCATATGAACGGAGAGGATGCCGTATACTGCTACTCAAAGACCGTGGCATTTCCCGATAACTTCATAGTTGAGTTCGATATCATCCCTGACGAAGAATACCGTTACGGAATAGTATTCACACTTTATGAGGAGAACCCGGAAGACCCGAAGGAGATCAATGATGACCTTTACCCCGGGAAAAGCGGCTTTCACATTGTCCTTGCAGGTGAAGGATGGGAAACAAAGGGATATACCAACGACCCTGAGGGAGAATGGATAGAGGGACAGGCTTCAAAGAACCCGGTGATTGCCGGGCAGGTCAACCATGTTATCCTGTGGATACAGAAGAGAAGGGCCAGAATATATCATCAGGGAGCTAAGGTGCTCGATGTGCCGACAAACATTTATGCCCATACAAAATTCAATAAGGTTCTGTTCTCAGGCTGGGACAGAGCTTCCTGGCCAATGGTCTCCAACATCAGGATCACCACGGCTGCCCCCGACACCCGCAGCAAGCTGATCACCGAGGGCAGGCTGACAACCTACGGTATCACATTCAATGTCAACAAGGCCGATATCAAACCTGAATCATACGGAACACTGAATGATATCGCAACAGTGCTCAAGGAAAATCCTTCAGTGAAGGTAAAAATCGTGGGTCATACCGACAGCGACGGTAATGACGCACTGAACCTTGACCTCTCGAAGCGCCGGGCTGAGTCGGTGAAGAGTGAGCTGTCGTCCAGGTTCGGCATTGACGCATCACGCATGCAGACAGAAGGTGCAGGTGAAAGCAATCCGGCTGCACCCAATGATACCCCCTCAAACAAGGCAATGAACCGGAGGGTTGAATTCATAAAACTGTAACATCAATGCCCCCTGTGATCCTTCCCCATTCTCATTTCCCAATGGATCACGGGGGTGTTTTCAAACATCCCGGGGCGGGAGAAGTTAATTGGTTCGTGATTCCATTTTTTGAGTAAATTGAGGCAATTAATCATCCCTGATGGTAACTCCTGCACGCAAGAGGACACTCACGCTGCTGACGAACCCGTTCATCCTGGCGGCAATCCCGACCATCGCACTTGTTTTCAGCATACCGGTTATCAACAAGCCTTACCTTCTTAACCTGGTAAGGTCAGCCAGGGTTATGGAGAACCATTACCTGAGCTACCATGACCTTGACGGCGACGGCAACTCCGAAAAGATAGAGTGCTTCGATTATCCCAACGGTTCAGGCATTACCGTCTCAGAGAACGGAAGGATTTTCAACCAGTGGAACATTGAAGGCACCTTCGGTTTCTCCGGGAAGACGACACTCAATATTCCTGCCGACTGTAACGGGGATGGCCTGAAGGAGCTATACCTCTTTTCGATTAAAGGGGATTCAATACTGCTGCACTCGGTACCGGATCCGTCAGATCCAGCGTTAGGAGTCAGCAACAGGCTGATAGATGTGGCAGGCCGCGGAAGAAATGTGCCAGATCCCCGGATTGTGGAAACCGGCCCACAGGACCTTGACGGTGACGGGATGGATGAACTGATATTCGGAATTACCTCAGGCTTTTCGAAATATCCCAGAAAAATCTACGCATACTATCCTGCAAAAGATTCACTCGTCTCTTCCCCGCAACTTGGAGGATTCATTCTCGGGATTATCCGGAAAGACATCAACAATGACGGATTCAGTGAAATGATACCTCTCAACTATGCCTCGGGCAACATTGACCCGTCTGAAATGAAATATCATGATAATTCTGCCTGGCTGACGGTTCTTGACAGGAACCTGAAGTTTCTGTTCGAACCGAAGGAATACACCGGTAACCTCGCCCTGGTGGCACCTATGATAAGTGACTCACCGGGAAATTGGTCACCTGATTTTCTTGTTTCCGCGCTGGAAAAGGATTCCCTCGCCTCGCTGCTTTCATTCAATAACTCAGGGGAGACTTCAAACCGGGCAGTCATCGGGGCAATCCCCTATTCGGGCTTTATCACGGCCAACAGGAATAAAGAACCGGTATATGCTGTTCTGGAAAGAGACAGGGGCATCGTTCTTTTTAACCGGGAAGGGAAGTACCTGAAAGAGATTGGTATGGAGGGGTCTCCGACTGTCATTCAGAAGGATATTGATCTCGACGGTTCGCAGGAAATAATTGTCACCAGCTACGAAACCGGCAAGGTTTATGTTTACAGAGCCGGATTAAGGCAGCTTGCCGTCGTGGATCTGGGCCGGGATTTCAGAGGAGAGATACTTTTCTCGGTCAGAAGGGCCCGAAATGAAGCACCCCTGATTTACCTGCAAACCGGAACCAGCCAGTTCTGGATTGAGTACAGGCGAAATCAACTGGCTTTCCTCTCATTTGTATTGCATCCACTCATCTATGCTGCATTTATTGCCTTTGTCCTGCTTATACAGAGTGCCCAGAAACGGGTACTTACCAGGAGGGAGGAAGAAAGGAGGAAGATCTCCGAGTTGCAGCTATCACTGATAGGAAACCAGCTCGATCCGCATTTCACCCTTAACGTCCTTAACTCAGTCCTCCACCTTGTTGAGCAGTCAGACAGGGAAAAATTACGCAGCAGCCTCCAGAGTTTCTCCGGATTATACCGTGACATGCTGCTTTCAGCAGGCAAGCCGCGGCGAACCCTGGAAGAGGAGATCGGGTTCTGCCGCGAATACCTTGCTCTTGAGAAAATGAGATTCGGTGAAAGGCTTGATTATTCAGTCCTGCTGCCACCGGAGATAAACACTGAGCTTCCCGTACCCAGGTTTGTGATCCAGCTTTTCGCTGAAAATGCTGTGAAGCATGGAATCGCCACCAGGGAGTCAGGAGGTGTACTGGAAATAGTTGTCAGCGGTGCTGACAAAGTCCTTACGATCGAAATCAAGGACAACGGTATAGGCCGTGAGCGTGCAGGGGAGGAACACTCCGGCTCAACAGGCAGGGGTATGAAGCTCATGACAGAGCTATTTGAGCTGTGCAACAGGTATTATGATGACACATACAGTTACTCCGTTGCCGATCTGTGCGGAGAAGGCGGGGAGCCTTCAGGTACAATGGTTACCGTAACAATAAATTACAGGTATGAGCTTGTTACCATCTCCTGACACAGAAAAACCCGGGATCATCTCCCGGGTTTTTTCCTTGGGCTGTGATACTGACCTTCAGTCACGGAGCCGTTTGTAGCCCCACCAGGAATCGAACCTGGATTTCAGGTTTAGGAAACCCGCGTTCTATCCATTGAACTATAGGGCCCTGCTTTTGCAGGCGCAAATGTAAATCATTTTTCGGTTTCTGCCAAAAATCAGCAACCCCCTGCGGCCTTCTTCTTTGCCTTTGCCGTAACGGGCGGTTTTACAGCCTTGACAGCTGATGCACCTCCCTCTGTTGCAACAATGCTCCCGCCTCCAAGGGCAGCAGCAGCGCTCTTGCGGAAGTCATACTTCGCAAACTCCTCATTCGGATTGGTTTGTGATGGCTCCTGAGGAGAAAGAATGTTGCCAAACCAGTAATTCAGGCCACCCTCCAGCACGAAATTATTTTCATAACCAAGCTGCCTGGTGATCATCCATGCCTGGTTGGCATACACCGAACCGTTTGAATACAATACATTCATGTAGGCTTCCTGGTTGAGAATATCGGTGTATTCGTCAGAAAGAAGGCTGCTCAGCGGGATGTTGATCGCCCCCTCCATATGGTAAGCATCAAACTCCTCGGGAGTGCGGACATCGATCAGCCTCAGTGACGGATCCTTCTGTACAAGCATGTCAGCCACCACATCGGGTGAGACAAACTGAACACCCGCACCGGCTTCCTGTAGAAGCTCGTCTGCTGTAAGCCTGAAATGCTTCACCCTGTCAGGGGGCACAGCGGCTATGATTATCCCCAGAGGGATTACGAACAGTGCAAGTAATCTTAGCGGTTTCATCCTGTGTTATTTTCGTTATTTATTGTTTAACCTTTTATGTAACAAATTGTTCATCTATTTTTCAGCAAGCCGGCAGCATTCTCCGGCAAACCGGAACCGGCCTTCAGCCAGCCGTCACCAGCCTACCGGTTCAGCAGATGCGGCACCTGTGAGTGTCTGACTAGTACTCTTCCCTGGGCCACTTCTTTTCAGCCCATTCTGCCACAATAAACATACCAAGGGCAGCGACGATGAGTAAAAGCCCGAAGAGTCCGTCAGACATCCCCAGCTTTTCGCTCACCTTCGGTTCACCGAGGTATTTCGCCATATACATCTTCTCCCACCAGGGGTATGTGAATGCAAATCCGTAGACGCCAATGAAGAGGCCGACTATAAATACCATTGCGTCTATTTTCCCGATTGCCGCTCCGCAGAAACTGGTTCCCGGGCAGAAACCGCCCATTATGAAACCGGCCCCCATAATCACCCCGCCCACTATTGCAGAGGTTAGGTAAGTCGGATTGACATATACGAGATCGAGGTCAACCCAGCCGAACAGGCTCATGAAGAGCAGTCCCAGCATGGCTGTGATGGCTCCGGTGAAGAAGACCTTCAGTACAACAGTATCATATCCGTAGAATATGCCGGCCAGCTTGCGGCTTGATGAGAAGCCGGAGCTTTCGAGTACCCAGCCGAATGCTATGCCGATGAAGAATGCAAGGAGAAAATTGGTGTTCTCCGATATTATCTCATTTGGTGCGAGTGGTCCCATTGTTTTCCTCCTTTCATTAAATCCAGTTTCTCCTGAAGAAATAAGCCAGCGCGAAGGCTGTGCCGAATATTGCCATCATCGTAATGAATCCGCCCATCGACAGAACGGCCATACCGCTCAGGGCAGAGCCGCTTGTGCATCCGCGCCCGAGCTGCGAGCCCAGCCCAAAGAGAATTCCGCCCGCCAGGGCGAAGACAAGCCTTCTCTTTGATGTGATCTTCGGCGAGTGCTCAACCTTCAGCTTAAGCCTTCCGGCCACAGCTCCCGACAGGAATCCGCCCACCAGAACACCAAGCATTTCAAATACCAGCCATGACTTCATGGGGCTTCCGCTGTGTGTTCCGGCGTACTCCTTCATGAAAGGCATTGTTTCAACCGCATCCTTGTTCACCGTCTCAATTGATGTTGCCACCACACTTTTTACGGCGCCGCTGGCCCCGAGTCCTCTCCCGGAGACAAAGTTGGCGGCAAGCAGTACGAGGCCGAGAAGCACCCCGCCCAGGTATGGGTTCAGATACCTCCTGCTCCTCTCATTTGTTGTATTGTTGCTCATTTTATGTTGAATTTTATTGTGATCAGTATAACCAGCGGCTCACCTGGCCGGCAAACACAAATACGAACCTGAACATCAGGCTTCCGAAGAGCACAAGCACTCCGGGTATATAGGCAGGAATATGGCGCCCCCTCAGTTCCATCAGGTCAAGTACACCGGGGATAATTATCCCGATAATCACCACGAAGATCCAGAAGACCATCGTATACTCGCCACCGAGGAACAGGCCGGCCGCTTCTATCTGCACCTGGGTGCTTGCAAGGAAACCCATGAACATGTGAACAATCAGGAACAGCTCCACCCCGAGAATGATCAGGTCAATCTTTGTGAAGAGCAACCTTTCCTCCCTGTTTTTTGATGCCAGTACTATTGCAGCGGCACCTGCAGAGAGGCCTGAGGCCAGGAAGAGAGGCCCGAGTACTGAAGTATTCCATAGTGGCCTTGCGTTGAATGCCGAAAGCAGTATCCCGGTATAGACGCCGGTGATGATGGCAAAGATCAGCATCACCCATGCAAGATGTTTCTTGTATTTGTTGAAGAATGCCTCAAGGTCTTTCAGCCAGTTGTACTTCCAGTCCCAGTTGGGGAAAAACTCCCGGATGTGAAGTGCACACCAGATGAATGATGCTGTGGTTATCACAAGCAGCGTCCAGGCACCCCATGACATCGGGGATTCCAGCCTTATTGTGGTGTAAAGCTGCCAGAAGAAGGCCTTGTGACGGAGGTCATAGAAGAGTGCTGCCAGGCCTATTACAAGGGCTATCGGTGCAATGAACGGCACCCGGCGTACAGCCGAACGGTATTCATTTTCCTTGCCCATCAGGTAGTACAGGGCGGCAAAGAAGAGGACGCCGGCTGCAAGACCCCCGAGAAAGAGGTAAAGCGGTATCGGCCAGTGCCATATATGCAGGTGAGGGTCAACCATCAGGTTCTCCCGTCCGCTGATAATAAGTTCTTCGTTCATGGTCAGGTCAGATTAGGAAATAAAGATGGGGTTTTGTACCTGCTTCGGGAATGAGAGTCTTGTACTTTCGCTTTTTCAGCACCATGCTCACTTCGCTGTTTGGATCATCAAGATCCCCGAAGTACATGCACTTCGTGGGGCATACCGATACGCATGCGGGCTTCATACCCTGGTTCACCCGGTGAATGCAGAAGGTGCACTTGTCAACGTAACCCTTAGGATGAGGGTATCTTGCGTCATACGGGCATGAGGCAATGCATGCCCCGCAGCCGATGCACCTGTTCGGCTTGACCAGAACTATACCGCCATCGACGATATGGCTTGCGCCTGTCGGGCAGCATCTCACGCAGGGGGCATTTTCACAGTGATTGCACCTTTCGGACCTGAGTTCTATCTCAAGCTGCGGATAGGTGCCGTCCATTACCTCCACCACCCAGTCGCGGCAGAAGCCTATCGGAACGTTGTTTTCAGTCTGGCATGCCACGACACAGTCGCTGCATCCGACACATTTCTTGGTGTCAACAGCCATTGCGTATCTCATGATACCACCTCCTCTCCGGCCAGATCAGTAACAAACGTGACAAAGTTTCCTCTCATGCCTGTTCCACCCATGATTGGGTCTACAAGCACTTTTGTGATGAGGTTGGTGTCACTGGCCCCCTTTCCGTAACATCGTCGCAGCTTCTTCTGGTCATGTCCGAAGCCATGGACCATATATACCGAGTCCCACCTTATCCGTTCCGTCACCCTTACCTTTATCGGGAACTCCGAACGGTGGCCGTCCTGGTTGACAAGGTGCACATACTGACCTGTGCTGAGACCCCATTCCTTTGCCACGCGCGGGTTGACCCAGACACTGTTTTCTTCCATGAGGTCAGTCAGGTTGGGATTATTCGAGGTGCGGCTGAATGTATGCATCGGGGCCCTTCCGTAGTTGAGCCGGTAGTATCCGGCAGGGGGTTCCTCGTGCGCCGTGTATTTTGGCATCGGGTCATACCCCGCCTGTTCCATGGCAGTGGAGTAGAGTTCAATCTTTCCTGTCGGAGTGTAGAACTCAACGTTTTCATCCGGTGCAAAATAGAGGTCTTCAAACGGCCTCTCAAAGGTCTTTACCCCTATTCTCATCATCTCCTCAAGGCTGCTGCCCACCTGTTTCAGCTGCCAGTCGAGCTGGTCTTCAAGCTTTTCAAACGGGAAATATGCCTCCAGGCCAAGTCGTTTTGCCAGCTCCCTTGCCATCCAGAATGCAGGTTTGGTATCATACATCGGTTCTGCGGCAGGTGCCCTGAGGGCAATCTGCGGTCTGCGGTGGGGACCGGTGCGTATCTCGTCAAAACGCTCAAGGTAGGTGCATTCCGGAAGCACAACGTCAGCCCACCCGGTAATCTCCATCGGCATGGTATCCACAACAACCAGAAGTTGCAGCGCCTCTATGGCCTTCAGGGTATTCTCCTGGTTGGGCAGTGTCTCTATCAGGTTGGTGCCGTTGACTATCCATGCCTGGAACTGGCAGTTTCTGGTTGGATCAGGAACCGTGGCATCGCAGAGGCCGTTTGCAAGCATCGTGTCTGCCAGCGGGAAAAGGTCAGGGAACTCGGTCCTCCATGTTCTCTTTGGTGTCGGGTACGGGGGATGGGCCGGTTCGGGGAGCGAGAATGTCTCGGGGCGGTAGAAGCCGCCGCGCCTGCCCCATGAGCCCAGGAGGGCGTTGAGGATGGCCACGGCCCGCAGACGCTGGGTATCATCACCATACCATGTGACATGACGCCCGGGGTGAACTATTACGGCAGGGGCGGCGTTGCCCATCTCGCGGGCAGTCTCGCGAATCACTGTCGGATCAATCGTGGTGATGCCGTAAGCCCACTCCGGAGTCATGTTTTTCACATGCTCCTTCAGATAGTCAAAACCGTAGGTATATTTCTCTACATAAGCCCTGTCATACAGTTCCTCGCTTATTATCACGTTTATCCATGCCATGAGCAAAGCGATGTCAGTGGCAGGCTTTATTGGCAGCCAGAACTTTGATTTGCCGGCCGCTGTTGAATAGCGCGGGTCAACAGTAATGATAGTGGCCCCCTTGTCGATGGCGTCAGACATCTCCTGCACCTGGCCGTTGTGCATGTTTTCACCTATGTGGCTTCCAATGAGCACAAGGCACCTGGTGTCACGGATGTCGGTACGTTCCGGGCTTTCTATTGCTTCGCCGAAGGTGGTCTGGAAGGCTACTTCACGCGGACCGCGGCACTGTGCGTAAGAAGGGGCGGCCACGTGAGGCGATCCCATCGCCTTGAGCAGGTTTGTAAAGTATTTACCTCCGGAACCATGGGTGAACAGTGCAATGCACTCGGGTCCGTGTTCTGCAGAGATCTTTTTGAGCTTTTCAGCTATATAGTCAAAAGCCTCATCCCAGGTTGCATCACGGAATGTTTGCTTGCCCCTCTCCTCCGTACGGATGAGCGGATTTCTTAGTCGGTCTTCGTCGTGATACATCCCGACGCCGCCGGTGCCGCGCGGGCAGAAGCGGCCGTTGCAGTTCTGATCCTCGCTGTTGCCTATTATCTTCTTTATCGATCCCTTTTCATCCTTGTAGACCCAGCCTGCACATTTCCAGAAACAGACCTCACAATAGGTTGGTGTTCGGCCGGTAAGGGCGACATAGGAGGCCTTGCGGCCGTCAGTGATCTCCGAGGCGAGGAGCCGCAGTCCGGCGGCACCGGCCATGACAGCCCCTGCTCCCATTGCTGAGATCCTGATGAATTGCCTGCGTGTTGACATGCTAATATTTTGAATTATAGATAGTTCAGGTTCAAGATGACAGCGGTACTGAAAAAGAAAAAACAGCTCCGCTGACGGAGAGCGAATTTACTGTTTTTAAGTTAACAGTATTCCGGATGTGATTTTTATGATATTTGTCATGTACAGACCTGCGCACCCTGAGGCGTCAGGCCAGCTTTTTATACCTGAACCGTACGGGTCCGGAATTGCCTGTACGCTTCCGTAAGTTCTCGTCATACTCAGAGAAACTTCCCTCAAACCAAACAACCTTTGACTCTCCCTCAAAAGCAAGGATATGTGTTGCCACACGGTCAAGAAACCAGCGGTCATGCGATATTATCACAGCGCATCCCGCGAAGTTTTCAAGGCCCTCTTCCAGGGCGCGGAGCGTATTGACGTCGATGTCGTTGGTAGGTTCGTCAAGGAGCAGTACGTTGGCGCCGCTTTTGAGTGTAAGCGCCAGGTGTAGCCTGTTGCGCTCTCCTCCCGAGAGAACACCGCATTTCTTTTCCTGGTCGGCGCCGGTGAAATTAAACCGGGCTGCATATGCCCTGGAATTGACAGGCCTGTTGCCCACCATAATCTCATCCTGGCCTCCCGAGATAACCTCATAAACACTCTTCTTAGGGTCAATTGCTGCGTGTGCCTGGTCAACGTAACCAAGTGTAACCGTTTCACCCACGCCGAAGGTTCCCCTGTCAGTCTTCTCCTGGCCCATTATCATCCTGAAAAGTGTGGTCTTTCCTGCGCCGTTGGGGCCGATGACACCAACGATTCCGTTTGGCGGCAGGCTGAAGTCAAGATCCTCGAACAAAATTCTTTCGCCGAAGGCTTTGGTTACGCCGTTTGCAATAATTACCTTATCACCCAGTCTCGGGCCATTGGGGATGAATATCTCGAGCTTTTCCTCCTTCTGCTTCACATCCTGGTTGAGAAGATTCTCATACGCACTGAGACGGGCCTTGGATTTTGCGTGTCTTGCCTTTGGTGACATCCGAACCCACTCAAGCTCATGCTCAAGCGTCTTGCGCCTTTTGGTGCTACCCTTCTCTTCAAGCTCAAGCCTCTTTGCCTTCTGTTCAAGCCATGATGAGTAGTTACCCTTCCAGGGGATCCCCTCACCGCGGTCAAGCTCCAGTATCCATCCGGCCACATTGTCAAGGAAGTACCTGTCATGGGTGATGCAGATTACAGTTCCCTTGTACTGGCGGAGGTGAGTCTCAAGCCACTGCACGCTTTCGGCGTCAAGGTGGTTGGTAGGTTCATCAAGCAGCAGGACGTCAGGCTCCAGCAGCAGCAGTCGGCAGAGGGCCACGCGGCGTCGTTCGCCTCCTGAGAGGATGTTAACCGGTGTGGAGGGATCGGGGCAGTTCAGGGCATCCATCGCCCTTTCGAGCTTATGCTCAAGATTCCAGCCGTCAAGTGCGTCTATCTTCTCCTGCAGGACAGCCTGCCTGGCCATAAGCTTCTCCATGGCATCGGG